>CAYZLN010000124.1:0-1614 GCA_964479295.1 uncultured Gemmatimonadota bacterium | reverse complement strand
TCCCCGGCCGGGGCACGCCGCCGCGGAGATCCGTGAGCGTCCCGCTGCAGGACCCGGCCCGGGAGTACCGGGCGCTCCGGGACCGGATCGACGAGGCGCTGCTCTCGGTGGCGGCCTCGGGACACTACGTGCTCGGCCCCGAGGGCGAGGCCTTCGAGGAGGAGCTGGCCCGCCACCTCGGCGTCGACCACGTGGTGGGCGTGGGGAGCGGGACCGACGCCCTCGTGCTCTCGCTCCGGTCGGTCGGGGTGGGGCCGGGCGACGAGGTCGTGGTGCCCCCCTTCACCTTCTTCGCCACCGCCGAGGCCGTCCTCCGGGCCGGGGCGGAGCCGGTCTTCGCCGACATCCGGCCGGGCACCTTCTGCCTGGACCCGGACGCCGCCGCGGAGGCGGTGACCGACCGGACGGCGGCCGTCGTCCCGGTGCACATCTTCGGGCAGATGGCCGACATGGAGGGCCTCGCCGAGGTGGCCGACCGCCACGACCTGGCGCTCGTGGAGGACGCCGCCCAGGCGCTGGGGGCCGCGCGACGGACGTCGCCCGGGCGCGAGGCCGGGGAGCCCGGCGCAGGCGCCGGGGGCCCGGACGGGGGCGGATGGACCCGGGCCGGCGCCGCCGGGGACGTCGGCTGCTTCTCGTTCTATCCCACCAAGAACCTGGCGGCCCTGGGCGACGCCGGCGCGGTGGTTACCGACGACGCGGAGACGGCCGAGCGGCTCCGGCGCCTCCGCGACCACGGCCGCGGCCCCGGGAGCGGAGGGCGCCACGGGGAGCCGGCGTGGAACACCCGGCTCGACGAGCTCCAGGCCGCCGTCCTGCAGGTGAAGCTCGGGGTCCTCGAGGAATGGAACGGACGGCGCCGTCGCCACGCCCGGGCCTACGACCGCGCCTTCGACGACCTCGACGGGATCGAGCCTCCCCCCGTCGCCTCGGGCAACCGCCACGTGTACCACCAGTACACCGTCCGCTGCGAGGACCGGGAGACCGTCGCCCGGGCGCTCTCGGAGCGGGACGTGGGCCACGGCGTCTACTACCCGGTCCCGCTCCACCGCCAGCCGGCGCTGGTCGGCCGGCACGGAGCCGGCGACGCGTCGGGCCGCGTCGAGGCCGGCGCTGCGGGCGACGACGGCGCTGGGGACGGCGACGCTGCCGACGGCGGCGTGGCGGGCGGCGGCCAGCGGTCGGATCGGGCCGGCGACGGCAGACCGGAGGAAGCCCCGGCCGGACCCTCCTTCCCCGAGGCGGAGCGGGCGGCCCGCGAGGTGCTCAGCCTCCCCGTCTTCCCGCTGCTGGAGGACGGGGAGCGGGAGCGGGTGATCGAGGCGGTCCGCGACGCCGCCGGCTGAGGCCCGCGGCCGGAACCCCGCCCGACGGCCCGGTTACTAAGGCAGTGCGGCCCGGCGAGCGGCCGCGCGTCCGGTCCGATCGGGCCGGCCGTCGGCCGGCGGGTTCCGGCGCATCGCCGCCGGCGTTTCCGTCGGAGCGCGGTTGACGGGCCGGGTCCGCCAGCGTACGATCCGAGTCCGGCGAGCGGGTGCCTGCGAGGGCCCGCTCGTACGTGTCTGGAGGGGCCGTAGCTCAGCTGGCTAGAGCGCTACGTTGACATCGTAGAGG
>CAYZLN010000123.1:0-5892 GCA_964479295.1 uncultured Gemmatimonadota bacterium | reverse complement strand
CCGTCGACGGCGACCAGGTCGGCCAGGCGGCCCGCCTCCACGGCGCCGATCCGGTCCTCCATGCCCAGCAGGCGCGCGTTGACGCCGGTGGCCGAGCGGAGGGCGTCCATGACGGGGTAGCCGGTCTCCACCATGTAGACGAACTCCCGGGCGTTCTCCCCGTGGGGGAAGACGCCGGCGTCGGTTCCGAAGGCGATGGGGACGCCGGCCCGCCAGGCCTCCGCGAAGGTGTCCTGGATCTGCGGGCCCAGCTCCCGGGCCTTCGGCACCACCACGTCGGGGTAGTAGCCCTCCTTCTCGGCCAGGGCCGCCACCTCCTTGCCGGCGGTGATCGTCGGCACCAGGTAGGCGTCCCGCTCCTGCATGAGCTCCATCGTCTCCTCGCTCATGAGGGTGCCGTGCTCGATCGTCTTCACGCCGGCGCGGACGGCCCGCTGCATCCCCTCGTCGCCGTGGGCGTGGGCCGCCACCTCGACGCCCCAGTCGGCCGCCGTCTCGACGACCATCCGGATCTCCTCCTCCGAGAACTGGGGGCGCTGTCCCTCGCGGGCGACGCTCAGGACGCCGCCGGTGGCGGTGATCTTGATCCAGTCGGCGCCCTGCTTGATCTGGTGGCGGACCGCCTTCCGGGCCGCCGGGAGGCCGTCGACCACGCTCTCCAGGGGCCCCGGGTCGCCCATCAGGTCGCGCCGGTAGCCGTTCGTGGGGTCGCCGTGCCCTCCGGTGACGGCCAGGGTCCGGCCGGCGCTCAGGATCCGCGGCCCCGGCACCCGTCCCGCGGCGACGGCGTCCCGGAGCGAGGTGTTCACCCCCGTGCCGCCCACGTCGCGGACGGTGGTGAAGCCCGCCTCGAGCGTCCGGCGGGCGAACTGCGCGGCGCGGAACGCCCGGTCCTCGGGGTTCAGCGTAAACTCCTCGAGGTAGCTGTCGGGGTTCGTCTCCCCCTCGATGTGAACGTGCATGTCGATGAAGCCGGGGAGGACGAAGCTGTCGCTCAGGTCGACGAGACGCTCGCCGTCCCCGGGGCTCCGGAAGCCGTCCTCGACGGCGGCGATCTCGTTCCCCTCCACCACGATCGTCACTTCGGAGCGGGGCTCCTCGGAGAGGCCGTCGACGAGGGTGCCCGCGTGGACGAGGGTGGTCTGGGCGGGGAGGGGAAGAGGTGCGGCGAGGAGGGCGAGGAGCAGGGAGACGAGGGCGGCCGGGCCGGCCGCCGGCAGGGCACGGGTCGCGCGCATGGAGGACCTCCGGGTGGATCGAGAGCCTTCGGGTCGGGGCCCCGCCGGACCGTCGGGGGCCGGGCGGGGCGAGCGAGGCAAGGGTATCGTGTCCGGGCCGCCGGGTCCACGGCGGCGGCCGACGGGGCCGGACGTCCGGCGGCTCAGCGCCAGTCGCGGAGCGACACGACCTCCACCTCGCCGGGCTCCACCTCGACGGACCCGACCTCCCGGCGCTCGTCGCCGCCGCGGCCGGGCAGGAGCGCCTCGATCCGGTGGGTGCCGGCCGGCAGCCGGAGTCGGTGCACCTCCAGGCGGGCGGGGAGCAGGTGCCAGCAGCGCGTGTCGGCCCGCTCGAGCAGGGCGCCGGCGATGCGGGCCGTCCACCCGGCGATCTCGCCCAGCGTCTCGTCCTCCTCGGAGACCGTCTCCTCGACGCCCTCGGCCAGGGCCGTCTTCGTGGCCGCCCGCACCAGCGTCTTCGCGAGGTCGAGGGCCCGGCGCTCGGCGTAGGCCGCCTTCACGGCCCGGGACACGTCGACCCGGGCCTCCGGCGCCGCCGCCGCGGTGTCGCTGTCCACGACGAGCCGGGAGGCGCCCCGCACCGGGGTCGACTCGCGGTAGACCGGCCACGCGATCCGCACCAGGACGGGGTCGGGTCCGGAGGCCGTGCGCGCGGCGGCGCGTCCGGTGCCGACGCCCCGAGGGCGGTCGCCGGTCGCCGGCGGGACGGCCCCGGGCGGGGGCGACCCGGGCCCCGACGGACCGCCGGGACCGGCCCTGGGGGGCGCGCCCGTCCCGGGGCCCGCCGGCCGCGGGACCGCCCCGCCGCGGGTCCCTTCGGGCCGTCCCTCGGGGAGGCCGTCGTCGTCCGACCCTCCGCCGAGCTCCCGGCCGAGCACCTTCTCGGCGACCTCCAGCGCCGCCTCGGGGTCCGCGTCCTCCTCGTCGTCCGAGGCGCGCCGCCCGACCCGGCGGAGCGTCTCGACCTCGTCCGGAAGGAGGAAGAGGGTGACGTCCTGCTCGACCTTGTGGGCGACGAAGCCCCGCTCCACCACCACGACGACCTCCCCCGTGCCGGGGGCCGCGTCCTCCTCCGCCGGGAAAACTGCGCCGGGGCCCGTCCCGGCACCGGGGACGTCGAGGCCCACGGCGGCCGCCCCCGCCTCCTCGCCGGCGAAGGCCCGGGCCCGCCGGTAGGCCACGGCCGCGTCGTTGTCCTGTCCGGCGGCCTCGAACACCGCCCCGGCGAAGCGGCTCAGGGCGGCGCCGGCGCCGGGCGGCGTGTCGAAGCCCTCCCCCTCGAGCGCCTCCCCGAGCAGGCGGCCGAGGCGCCGGGCCTCGACCGCGGCCTCGTCGGGCTCCCCGGTGCGCAGGTAGTTGAGGGCGGCGTAATAGTGCAGCAGCAGGCGCTCGGGCGGCGGCGGGTAGTAGTCGAGCACCCGGTCGCTGGCCAGCATCGAGAGGACGGCCTTCGAGACGCTCTTCGTGTAGCGGTCCTCGGTCAGCCGGTAGGCCCGCTCGAAGGCGTCGGAGCTCCGCTCCCACTCGCCGGCGTAGTGGGCCACGAGGCCCTCGTGCTGGAGGCGGAGCAGCTCGTCGCCGGCCTCGGAGCGGTCGCTGGACACGAGCTCGAGGGCCCGGTCGGGCGTGCCGTTCCGCAGGAGGGTGCGGAGCCGGTGGTCCCAGTCGGCGAGGCCCGAGGGGGAGCTCCCGCCGAGGACGTGGCCGCACCCCGCGACCGCCCCGGCCAGCGCGAGGGCCAGCAGGACCGGCGCGGCGAGGAAGGCCCGGCCGCTCCCGCCTCGCCCGCTCACGGGATCAGTCGCCGGAGGTCTGTCTCTCCAGGACGATGATCCGGTCACGGGCGTAGGCGATCGCCTCGGCGATGTTCGCCGCCACCTCGCCCCGGGCCCGGATCCGCTCCAGCTCGAGCTCGTGGAGGAAGAGCTTGTACTGGATCAGCGCCTGGATCGGTCGGAGCTGCTTGTCCAGCGCCGTGGCGATCTTGTAGTCGATCATCGGATCGCCGGGCGTCAGCACGTCGGCCCGGTCGTACCGCTCGAGCGCCCCGTCGAACTCCCCGGCGGCCGCCAGCTCGTCCCCCTCGGCGATCAGCATCTCGGCCAGCGCCTCGGCCCGCCCCTCGCGGGTGGCGTCGGCGGCCTCGTCGACCAGCCGGACGCCCTGGGCCTCGCGGTACGCGTAGCGCGCCACCGCGCCGTCGGCGATCTGGACCATCACCAGCTCGCCGACCTCGTCGGAGGGGGGGTGCTGGAGGGACCGGGGCGTCATGACCACCGACGAGCCGCTCCGGCGGACGTTCCAGGCGTCCCGGGTGGTACGCGTGGCGGCCATCACGCCGGTCTCGGTCAGGCCCGGATGCAGCTCGCCCCGCACGATGGCGTCGCACGCCTCGCCCTCGCACTCCGCCAGCGCGGCGGCCCGGAGGGCCTCCCGGCGCTCGGCCAGCTCGTCCCGGTCGGCGCCGGCCGTGGCGCCCCGGGGGTCGTCCTCGGGCACCTCGACCCTGTCGCCCTGCTCGATCACCGGCTCCTCGTGCACCCGCTTGCTCGAGCAGGCCGCCGCGAGGGCCAGGAGGAGGGCCGATACCGTCGCCGCGCGCATCGTCTTCGTGTTCATCTCGGTCTCCCTCGTCCCGTCAGAAGCCCAGGCGGCTGCGCTCGATGTACTTCTTGATCCGGTGCTGGCCGGCCCAGATCTTCGCGTTCGACTCCAGGTCCACCAGGTTGGCGTCGGCCTGGTAGTAGATGATCTTCTCCCCGCCTTCCTCGTCCTCGATGGCCTGCAGCTCCCCCTGGAGCATGTAGTCGGCCCCGAGCTCGCGGCCCAGCTCGGCCCGGGAGCCGGCCCGGGCGTGCTCCTGCTGGTCGCGCCGCTCCTCGCGGATCTCCTCGCGCTCCTCGCTGCTGGCGACGATCCGGACGTCGCCGGAGTTCAGCAGCGCGCGCTCCAGGTCGTTGATGAACGTGTTGACGGGGACGTGCTCCATCGTGCGGTTCCGGAAGGTGCCCACGATGACCGTCGGGGGCTCGCCGCCGTTCCGCTCGGCGTGGCGGTCGGCCCAGCCGTCCTCGAAGCTCTGCTCGATGAGGGCCCGGGCCACGAGCCGGGAGTCGGTGTCGTTCCACCGTCCGGAGAGGTCGGTGGTCGACTCCGGGTCGATGCGGGAGACCTGCTTGCCGCCGCAGCCCATCAGCCAGAGCGGGGGCAGCAGCAGGGCCGCCGCGAGGAGAGGCGCTCTGCGGGTCGCGATGCTGCGGATCGGAAGGCTCATGGTGTCGTCGGCGGTCGGGGGTTCGTGTCGTGGCGCCGGCGGCGTCGGCCGTCCGGCGCGGCTCGTGTGGCTGCCCGCTGTCGGGGCGGGCCCTCGGGCGGGCTCCGCCGGGTCCGCCGGCGGGGCCGCCCGGCGCCCGCGGGGCGGCTGCGGCCTCGTCCCCGCGAATTCGTCACGGCGAACGACGTAGCCGGTGTCGACGCATCGTCCTTTGCGTACACCTCTGCCCCCCTCGGGGTCGCGTCCGGCCCGGGGCCGCCTTCATGACGAGCGGGGGCCTCCGGCGGCCACACCCTGCGGGCCGCCGTTCCCGTCGTCGCCGTCCGGCCGGCGCCAGCCGTAGAGGAGAGCGGCCACCGAGGTGGCGAGGTTGAGGCTCGAGACGCCCGCGCGCATCGGGATCCGGACCTGCAGGTCCGCCCGGTCGAGGGTCCCCGGCCGCAGGCCCCGTCGCTCGGTCCCGAAGGCGAGCAGGGCCCGGGGCGGAGGGCGCCGCCCGGGGAAGGGGACGCCGCCGGGATCGACGGCGACCAGGGAGCGCCCCTCCGGCGCGAGCCGGCCCACCGGGCCCGGCCCCTCCGCCCGGGCCACGGCCAGCGCGAAGTGGAGGCCGGCGGAGCCCCGGAGGGCCGACGCGTGCCAGGGGTCGTGCTCCCCGGTGGTGACGACCCCGGAGGCCCCGGCCGCCGCCGCCACCCGGACCGCGGCGCCGAGGTTCCCCAGATGGCTCGGCTCCTCGAGGGCCACGACCGGCCCGGGCCCGGCGGCCGAGAGGACGTCGTCGGCGGAGGTCGGGGGGCGTCGGGCGAGCGCCAGGACGTCCGTCCCGGGCGGACGGGGCACGAGCTGCCGGTAGAGGTCGCGGGGGATCCGCTCCGCCGCCCGCTCGATCGCGCCGCGGACGTCCGGGGCCAGCTCCTCGGCCAGGCGGAGCACCTCGTCGGGGGCCGGCGAGAGCACCTCCAGCACGTCGGCGTCGAAGCGGAGGGCGTGCTTGAGGGGGTGGAAGCCCTCGAGGACCACCCTGTCGGGGTGCGACCGGCCGGTGCGGTAGCGATCGATCGTCTCCTGGCGGTGCACGGGGCCCCGGGGGCGCTCTCAGGCCGCCGAGCTGTCGGCGGGCGTGCCGGGCCGCCCCCAGCCCGACTCGATGTCCTCCAGGGCCTCCAGGGCCTCGTCGAAGATCTCGCCCACGTCGGTGCCGGTGGCTTCGGCGTCGGCCGACCCGAAAGGGGTGTGGCGGGCCCGCACGCTCACCCGGTCCCCCACCTCGACTTCGTCGGGCACGAGTTCGAGGGGAAGGAGGAAGCGCGGCCGCCCCTCGCCCGGAGCGAGCAGGACGCTGTGGTCGCGCACGTCCGCCACCCGGCAGCGCAG
>CAYZLN010000122.1:0-6028 GCA_964479295.1 uncultured Gemmatimonadota bacterium | reverse complement strand
CGTCGGGCTGGAAGACCTTGTCGATCCCCTCCTCGGTCCGCTCCCGGATCCGCTCCACCCGTCGCTTCGCCTCGTCGATCACGCGGCGGACCTTCTCGCTCGTCTCCTCGTCCTCGACCTTCAGGGTCGAGAGGTCGACCTCGCCGAAGTCGACCTCGTCGAGGCGCCCGGCGGTGAGATCCGTCCCCTCCTCGAAGTAGGGCTCGATCGTGCCCCGCTGGAGGAAGAGGGAGACCTCACGGCCCTCGAGCAGCTCCCGGAGCTCCTCGTCCCGGGCCTCGGTGACGCGGGCGATCTCCTCGCGCTCCTGCGCCCGGAGGTCGGCGATCCGCTCGCCGTGCTCCTTCTCCAGGATGGGGTCGTCGATCCGGCGCGAGAAGATCTTCACGTCGATGACGGTCCCCTCCACGCCCGGCGGGACCCGCAGGGAGCTGTCCTTCACGTCCTTCGCCTTCTCGCCGAAGATGGCCGTCAGCAGCTTCTCCTCCGGGGAGAGCTCCGTCTCGCCCTTCGGCGTGATCTTGCCGGCCAGGATGTCGCCCGACTCGACCTCGGCGCCGGTGCGGATGATCCCCCGCTCGTCGAGGTCGACCAGGTCCTCCTCGGCCACGTTCGGGATCTCCCGGGTGACCTCCTCCACGCCCCGCTTCGTGTCCCGGACCGACATCTCGAGCTCCTGGATGTGGACCGAGGTCAGGCTGTCGTCCTTGACCAGCTCCTCGCTGACCACCACCGCGTCCTCGAAGTTGTAGCCGTACCAGGGCATGAAGGCCACGAGGAGGTTCCGGCCCAGGGCCAGGTCGCCCCCCTCGGTGGACGGGCCGTCGGCGAGGACCTCGCCGGACTCCACGTCGTCGCCCTCCCGGACGATGGGACGCTGGTTGATCGCCGTGTCCTGGTTCGTGCGCCAGAACTTCCGGAGCTTGTAGCGGTCGTACTGGGTGAGGCGGGCCAGCGGCTGGTCGCCGTTCTCGCCGGCCCGGGGCTTCCCCGTGTCCACGACGATCTCGTCGGCGGTCACCTGCGTGACGGTGCCGCCCCGATCGGCGAGCACCACCGCCCCCGAGTCGGCGGCCACCTGGCTCTCCAGCCCGGTCCCGACCAGCGGGGCGTCGGGGAAGAGCAACGGCACGCCCTGGCGCTGCATGTTCGAGCCCATCAGCGCGCGGTTGGCGTCGTCGTGCTCGAGGAACGGGATCAGCGCCGGGGACATGGCCACCGGCTGGTCCGGCGCCACGTCCATGAAGTCGATCTCCTCCGGCGGCAGCAGCGGGTAGTCGTCCTGACGGCGGCAGAGGACGAGGTCGTCCTGGAACTCGCCGTCGTCGTCGATGGGGGCGTTGGCCTGGGCGACGGCGTACTCCTCCTCGTCGCTGGCCGACAGCCACACGACCTCGTCGGTGACGCGCCCGTCGACGACCTTCCGGTAGGGCGTCTCGAGGAAGCCCAGCTCGTTGAGCCGGGAGTACGTCGTCATCGAGGTGATGAGGCCGATGTTCGGGCCCTCCGGCGTCTCGATCGGGCACATCCGCCCGTAGTGGGAATAGTGGACGTCCCGCACCTCGAAGCCGGCCCGCTCGCGGGTGAGGCCGCCGGGGCCCAGGGCGCTCAGGCGCCGCTTGTGGGTCAGCTCGGCCAGGGGGTTGGTCTGGTCCATGAACTGGCTGAGCTGGGAGCTCCCGAAGAAGGACTGGATCACCGCGCTGACCGTCCGCGCGTTGACCAGGTCGTCGATGGACATCTTCTCCGGGTCGTTGTTGATCGACATCCGCTCCCGGACCAGCCGGGCCATCCGGGAGAGCCCCACGGAGAACTGGTTGGCGATGAGCTCGCCGATGGACCGGACCCGGCGGTTCCCCAGGTGGTCGATGTCGTCGGTGTAGCCCCGGCCCTCGTGCAGCTCGACCAGGTACCGGACGATCGCCACGAAGTCCGACGGGTCCAGCACGGTCTGCTCGGCCGGCGGGAGCTCCTGGTCCAGCAGCCGGTAGGTCGAGCGCAGCCGCTGGTTCACCTTGTGTCGGCCGACGCGGCCCAGGTCGTACCGCTTCGGGTTGAAGAAGAGCCGGTCGAGGGCCTCGCGGGCCGTGTCCAGGTTCGGCGCCTCCCCGGGCCGCACCAGCGAGTAGATGGAGTGCAGCGCCTCGGCCTCGCTCCCCGTCGGGTCCTTCTCCAGGGTGTTCCTGACGATCGGGGTCTCGCCCCGGGGGCCGCCGGTGAAGACCAGGGCCTCGTCGATGCCCCGCTCCCTGAGCTCGGAGAAGAGCTCGGCGTCGAAGTCGTCCCCCTTCTCGGCCACGACCTCGCCCGTCTCCGGGTCCACGACGTCCTCGGCGACCTGCGGGTTGTGGCTCCAGTCCCGGCGCATCCCGAACTCCTCGTAGGAGCCCCGGATCTGCACGTAGGTCGAGGTCGAGAAGATGTCGACCTCCTCGATGTCCGCCCGGCGGAGCCGCTCGAGCCGGTCCTCGGTCAGCTCCTGGCCCCGGCGCACGAGGAACGCTTCCTCGTCCCGGTGCACCGACGCCTCCTCGAGCCCGGCCCCGGCCAGCCGGTCGACGAGCTCCTCCGTGAGGAAGTCGCCCGGCCGGGCCAGCACGTCGCCCGACTCGGGGTGCTCGACGTCCTCGGCCACCCAGGCCGGCTCCTCCTCCTCGGCGGCGGGGTCGTACGTCGCCAGCTCCAGGGCCGACGGCTCCTCCTCGAAGCCGGGGTTGGCCACCGAGTCCGCCAGGACGGTGCCGGTCACCTCGCGCTCCATCCCCCGGTGGTCGGCGGCGTCCTCGACGGGCACCGTCCGGGTGTCGTGGAAGAGGCCGAGGATCTCGGCGTCGCTCCCGTAGCCGAAGGCGCGCAGCAGCGCCGTGGCCGGGAACTTCTTCTTCTTGTCGATGTGCACGTGGATGACGTCGTGGATGTCGAGCGTGAACTCGACCCACGACCCGCGGAACGGAATGATCCGGGACGAGAAGAGCCTGGTCCCGTTGGCGTGCTCCTCCTCCTCGAAGACCACGCCGGGCGAGCGGTGGAGCTGGCTCACGATGACCCGCTCCGCCCCGTTCACCACGAAGGTGCCGCGCTCGGTGAGGACCGGGAGGTCGCCCAGGTAGACCTCCTTCTCGAGGATGTCCCGCGGGCGCTTCTCCTCCTCGCCGACGTCCTCGAACATGACCAGCCGGAGCGTCGCCTTCAGCGGCGCCGCGTGGGTCATGTCCCGCTCCATGCACTCCTCGACCGTGTACTTCGGATCGCCCAGCGAGTAGTCCACGAACTCGAGGGCGAAGTTCTCGTTCACGTCCGTGATCGGGAAGATCTCGCTGAAGACCCGCTCGAGGCCCACCTCCCGCCGCTCGTCGGCCTCCTTCTCCGGCTGGAGGAGACGGTCGAAGGCCTTCGTCTGGACGTCGAGGAAGTGCGGCTTCTCCTTGGGGACGTCGAGCCTGCCGAACGTGACGACCGGGGAGTTCGTGTCAGCCAACGTTTAGCTCCTGGTGGTTCGAGGGAACGCTGTGGAGGGTGAGCAGGGGGCGATTCACCGTCGGATGCCCGCCGACGGCACGGGCCGGGCGGCCGGACTTCGCCCGGAAAGCCCGGACGCGGAGACCTCCCCGACGGGGGAGGGCGACGCGGACCGGGGCACGAGCCGCGCGGGACGGCCCGGCCGCCGCCTCCGTCGGGGCGGGTCGTCCCGCGCGCTCCTCGCTGGTCGGCCGGGTCCGGGGATCGTCCGCGCAGGGCCGCCGGGCCCGGACGTGGAGAACGCCGTCCACCGGCCCCCGCCCCGTCGACGCGGGCGGGGCGGCCGGGACAGCGGGCGACGCCACTACTTCAGCTCGACCGTGGCGCCCTGTTCCTCGAGCTTGGACTTCGTGGACTCGGCCTCCTCCTCGCCGACGCCCTCGAGCACGGCGCCGGGGGCGTTGTCCACCAGCTCCTTGGCTTCCTTGAGGCCCAGGTTGGTGACCTCGCGGACCACCTTGATCACCTGGATCTTCTGGTCGCCGATGTCGGTGAGGACGACGTCGAACTCCGTCTGCTCCTCTTCCTCCTCGGCTTCCGCGGCGCCGGCTCCGGCCGGGGCCGCCGCGGGGGCGGCCGCCGAGACGCCGAACTCCTCCTCCATCTTCTCTTTCAGCTCGGCCGCCTCGAGGACGGTGAGCGACCCGATCGACTCCAGGATCTCGTCCACCTTGCTCATACGTCTGGCTCCCTACCCTTGGTGTGCTCGATTGTTCGACGTCCGTCGGCCGGCGATCACGCCTCGCCGCCGGACTCTCGCTCCTTCGCGGCCTCGTGGGCCATGTGTCCGATGTCGCGCAACAGCCCCTCCAGCACGCCGACGATCCCGGCGACCGGAGAGGTGAGGCTGCCCACGATGGAGGCGAGCATCTCCTCCCGCGGAGGCAGCTCCGCGAGCCGCTCCACCTCGTCCCGCGAGATCGTCGTCCGGTCGACCACGCCGACCTTCACCGAGGGCCGGTCGTCGTGCTCCTCGGCGAACTCGGTGACGATCTTGGCCGGCATCACCGGGTCCCGCCCCCCCAGCACCAGGCCGGTGGGGCCCTCCAGGTGGTCCTCCAGCTCCGGGAAGTCCAGCCCCTCGAGGGCACGGCTCATCAGGGTGTTCTTCGTCACCCGATACCCGATGCCCTCCTCCCGGAGCCGGCTCCTCAGCTCGGTCATCGCCTCCACGTCGAGGCCCCGGAAGTCGGTCAGGTACACGGCCCCGGCCTCGTCCAGGAGGCGGTTCAGCTCCTCGGCGATCTCCTGCTTCTCCTCGAGCGTCCTCGGCATCGCTGCGACGTCCCTTCCTGCTGGATCGCGGTCCGGGCTTCAGCCCCGGCGGTAGCGGGCGGCGTCGACGGGCACCCCCGGCCCCATGGTGCTCGAGACCGCCACGGTCCTGACGTACGGCGCCTTGGCGGACGCGGGCCGCTGCTGCAAGATCTCGTCCATGAGCTCCCCGAAGTTCTCCTCGAGCTCCTCTGCCGAGAAGCTCACCTTGCCGATGGGGGCGTGGACGTTGCCGGTGCGGTCGACCCGGAACTCGATCTTCCCCGCCTTCGCCTCCTCCACGGCCCGGGCCACGTCCTCGGTCACCGTCCCGGCCTTCGGGGTCGGCATCAGCCCCCGGGGGCCCAGGATCGGCCCGAGCTTCCCGACCTCCCCCATCATGTCGGGGGTGGCGACGACCACGTCGAAGTCGAGCCATCCGTCCTCGATCTCGTCGATGTACTCGGGCCCGGCGAAGTCGGCCCCGGCCTCCTCGGCCTCGGTGGCCTTCTGCCCCCGGGTCAGCGCCAGCACGCGGACCTCCTTCCCGGTGCCCGCCGGCAGCACCACGGTCCCCCGGACCACCTGGTCGGCCTGCCGGGGATCGACGTTGAGCCGGACCGAGGCCTCCACGGTCTCGTCGAAGTCGGCGAACGCGAGCTCCTTCACCAGCTCCATCGCGTCGGAAGGGGCGTAGTCGCGCCCGTCCTCGAGGAGCGACTCGGCCTCGCGGTACTTCCTGCCGGCTTCGGCCATCAGTCTTCCACCTCGATCCCCATCGACCGCGCGGTCCCGGCGATCATGCGGACCGCGGCGTCCATGTCGTGCGCGTTGAGGTCCTCCATCTTGATCTCGGCGATCTTCTCGAGCTGCTCCCGGGTCACCGAGCCCACCTTGTCGCGGGCGGGCTCGGAGGAGGCGGTCTCGAGCCCGGCTTCCTCCTTGAGGAGGATCGACGCCGGGGGCGTCTTCGTGATGAAGTCGAAGCTCCGGTCCTGGTAGACCGTGATCTCCACCGGGATGATCATCCCGGACTCGGAGGCCGTCCGCGCGTTGAACTGCTTGCAGAACTCCATGATGTTCACGCCGTGCTGGCCCAGCGCCGGGCCCACGGGGGGCGCCGGGTTGGCCTGGCCGGCGGGGATCTGGAGCTTGATCGTCCCGATCTCTTTCTTCGCCATCGTCTCCCGCTTCCCTCGTCAGTCGGTCAGTCGCGTCCGCTCCGTCCCGTCGTCGATCCCGGCGCCGGCCCGCC
>CAYZLN010000121.1:0-6098 GCA_964479295.1 uncultured Gemmatimonadota bacterium | reverse complement strand
CCCGTGGGCACGCCCTCCTGCTGGAACTGGTCCTGGAGGATCGACTCGGACTGGCCCTCCTGCTGGCCCGCCGAGAGGACCGAGAGCGTGAGACCGAGGAAGAGGAAGACGGCGCCCCCGATCCAGGTGCCCCTGGTGAGGGCGGTGGCCGCCTGGTGGCCGCCCATGAACGACTCGGTGGAGGACGACGCTCCGCCGAAGGTCGAGGCGAGGCCGCCCCCCTTCCCCGCCTGGAGCAGGATCATGACGCAGAGGCCGATGGCGAGCAGGACCATGAGGACGACCAGGAAGACGAACATCGGGGCTCCGCTGGAGCGAGGTGAGTGTCGTGCGGCGCGGGCCCGGGCCGCTCCGGGCCTCTCCACAGCGGGCCTACCCTAGCGCGGGCCGTCCGTGCCGTCAATCCGCCCGGGTCGGGCGGGCCGTCCCGGGACCCTCGCCGCCGGAGGCGGCCGGAGCCCCGGGCGGCGCGGGGTCAGCCGGCGCCGCAGATGGCCGCGAAGTCCTCCGGGTCGAGGCTGGCGCTCCCGACGAGCGCCCCGTCCACGGCGTCCGCGGCGAGGAGCTCCTCCACGTTGTGCGGCTTGACGCTCCCGCCGTAGACGACCACCGCGTCGTCGGCGAACCCGGGGTCCGTGGCGTCGGCCACGGCCTCCCGGACCACGGCGTGGGCCCCGGCGGCGTCGTCCGGCGACGCCGACCGGCCCGTCCCGATCGCCCACACCGGCTCGTAGGCGAAGACGAGGCGGCGCCGGCGGCGCTCGGGCAGCTCCGAGAGCACGGTCGACACCTGCCGGTCGAGCACCGCGCCGAGGCGGTCGTCCTCCCGCTCCTCGAGGGTCTCCCCCACGCAGAGGACCGGCCGGAGCCCGGCGTCCAGCAGCCGCGCCGTCTTGAGGGCGACGAGGGCGTCGGAGTCGCCGAACTCCCGACGGCGCTCCGAGTGGCCCGCCAGGCCCCAGGCGGCGCCCGCGTCGGCGGCCATGGGTGCCGAGACGGCCCCGGTGTGGGCCCCCGACGTCTCCTGGTGGACGTCCTGGACGCCGACCTCGAGATCGGGCCGTCCGGCGGCGGCGTCCCGGAACGCGGGGAGGGTCACCGACGGCGGGAAGAAGACGACGGAGGCCTCGGGCCGCGGGTCGTGGAGGTCGCGGAACCGCTCCACGAACCGGCGCGCCTCCGAGGGCCCCTTGTGCATCTTCCAGTTCGCCCCGAAGAACGGCTTCCTCGCCTCGGTCATGCTCCCTCCTCGCCGTGGAGTCGATCGGTCGTCCGCCGGCCGCCGGCGTCCGGCCGGAGCCCGGCCGCGGTCCTCCCGCGCCTCATGCGTCCTCCAGCACGTCGATGGCCGGCAGGCTGCCCGTGTCCAGGTACTGCAGCGCCGCCCCGCCGCCCGTCGAGACGTGGGAGAGCGCGTCGACGACGCCGGCCTCCCGGACGGCGCGGGCGGTGTCCCCGCCGCCGACCACCGTGAAGGCGCCGTCCCGGGACGCCCGGGCGGCGGCGAGGGCCAGGGACCGGGTGCCTTCGGCGAAGGCCTCCCGCTCGAAGAGCCCCAGCGGGCCGTTCCAGAAGAGCGTCCGGGCCCGGCCCACGGCCTCCCCGAAGACCTCCCGGGTCCGGGGCCCGACGTCCAGGGCGGCGGCGTCGGCCGGGACGTCGTCGGCGTCCACCACGCGCGCCTCCCCCGGCTCCTCGTCGGAGGGCGCCACGACGAGGTCGACGGGGAGGAGCACGTCGTCGCCGGCGGCCTCGAGCAGCGAGCGGGCCGTCCCCACCGCCTCCCGCTCCACCAGCGAGCGGCCCGTCCCGTGGCCGCGGGCCGCCAGGAAGGTGTTGGCCATGGCGCCGCCCACCAGCACCCGGTCGGCGCGCTCGAGCATCCCCCGGAAGAGGGAGATCTTGTCGCCGATCTTCGCCCCGCCGAAGACCGCCACGAAGGGCCGCTCCGGGGGGGCGCGCAGGGCGTCGAGGGCCTTCATCTCGGCCTCGACCAGCAGCCCGGCCACGGCCGGTCGGAGCAACCGGGCCACGCCCACCGTGGAGGCGTGGGCCCGGTGGGAGGCGCCGAAGGCGTCGTTGACGAAGAACTCGCCGAGCCGCGCCATCCGACGGGCGAGGTCCTCGTCGTTCTCGGTCTCGCCGGCGAGGAACCGGACGTTCTCGGCGAGGATCACCGTCCCCGGCTCGGCCGCCCGGCTGGCCTCCGCCGCCTCGTCGCCGTCCGGCGGCCCGACGAACCGGACGGTGCGGCCCAGACCCCGCTCCAGGGCCCGGGCCACCGGGGCGAGGGAGAGGTCCTCGTCGGGGGCGCCGCCGGGGCGGCCGAGGTGCGAGACCAGCACCGGACGGACGCCGGCCTCGAGCAGGCGGCGCAGGGTCGGGAAGGTGGCCGTGATCCGGGACGCGTCGGCGACCTCGCCCCGGTCGTCCAGCGGGACGTTGTAGTCCACTCGCACCAGGGCCCGGCGGCCCTGCATGTCGGAGACCGTGAGGTCCCCCAGGGTACGCTTCACGCCGGCCGTCCGGCCGCCCCGGCCCCCGACGGGGTCACGCGGACGCCGTCGCCTGCAGGCGCTCGCCGACGTAGCCGGCCAGGTCGAGGCACCTGTTGGAGTAGCCCCACTCGTTGTCGTACCAGGCCACGACCTTCGCCATCCGGTCCCCCTGCATCGCGGTCCAGGGGCCGTCGACGATCGAGCTGGCCGGATGCCCGGTGTAGTCCACCGACACCAGGGGCTCCTCGCTGTAGGCGAGGATGCCCTCCAGGTCGTCGGCCGCCCGGGACCTGAACGCCAGGTTCAGCTCCCGCTCGGTGGCGTCCCGGCCCAGGGTGCACACCAGGTCGACGATGGAGACGTCCGGCGTGGGAACGCGCATCGCCATGCCGTCCAGCTTCCCCTCGACCTCCGGCAGCACCAGCGACGTCGCCTTCGCGGCCCCGGTCGTGGTGGGGATGATCGACATGCTCGCCGCCCGGGCGCGCCGGAGGTCCTTGTGGGGGAGGTCCAGGATGTTCTGGCTCGTGGTGTAGCTGTGCACCGTCGTCATGAGCCCCTCCTCGAAGCCGAACTCCTCGAGGAGGACCTTGACGACGGGCGCCACGCAGTTCGTGGTGCAGGAGGCGTTGGAGACGACGTCGTGGGCGCCGGGGTCGTAGTCGTCCTCGTTGACCCCCATGACCACCGTGACGTCGGGGTTCTGGGCGGGCGCCGTGATGATCACCTTGCGGGCGCCGGCGTCGAGGTGCTGCGACGCGTCCTCGCGGTTGCGGAACCGGCCGGTCGCCTCCAGCACCAGGTCCACGCCCAGCTCGTCCCAGGGCAGCTCACCGGGCTCGGGCTCGGAGACCACCCGGACGCGGGTGTCGTCGACCACGAGGTGGTCGCCGTCGACCTCCACGGAGCCGGGGAACCGGCCGTGCACCGAGTCGTGGCGCAGCAGGTGGGCCAGGGTCTCCGGCTCGGTGAGGTCGTTGACCGCCACGAACTCGACCTCCTCCTCCCCGTGCTCGTGGGCGGCGCGGAAGATGTTGCGGCCGATGCGGCCGAAGCCGTTGATGGCGGCGCGAACGGACATCGTGCACCTCGTGGTCGATGGCTCCCTGGTCGGACGGAGCTGCCGGGTGGCGTGGGGCGGAGCCGGCGGTCCGGGCCGCCCGTGCCCGGCCGGACCTTCCCCGGGACGGCGGCCGTCGGGCCCGCCCTCAGCCCGTCTCCAGCCGCTGCAAGGCGCGTGCGAAGGTCACCGCCCCCAGCACCTCCGCCCCCGCCGCCGCGAGCGTCCTCGCGCAGGCCGCCGCGGTGGAGCCGGTCGTCAGGACGTCGTCCACCACCAGCACCGGCGCGTCGGGGACCCGCGCCCCGGGGGCGGGCCGGAAGCGCCCCTCGGCGTTGCGCCGGCGCGCCCGGAGCCCCAGACGCGCCTGCCTCCTCCCGCCCGGGAGGCGCCGGAGCAGGCGCCGGACCGGGGCGCCGGCGGCCCGGCCGACGGCCCGGGCCAGGTCGTCGGCCTGGTTGAACCCCCGCTCCCGCCGTCGCCCCGGGGCCAGGGGCACCGGCACCAGGACGGCCGGGCGGCCCCCGGCGAGCTCCTCCGCAGCCGGGGCCACGGCCTCCCCCATCGGCCCGGCCAGCGCCCGGGCGCCGTCGTACTTGAGGGCGTGGACGACCCGGGACGCCGGCCCCTCCATCCGGAACGGCGCGGCCGCCCGGGGGAGCCCCGGGGGCCACTCGGCGCACTCCAGGCAGGCGTCGGGGCCCGGGAGCCCGAGGACGCGGGTCGCCCCGCAGCGTGGGCAGCGGGGAGGCGTCATGCGGGGGAGCCGGTGGAGGCACAGGCGGCACAGCGGGGCGCGGCCGGCCTCGACGGTCGACGCGCAGGCGACGCAGGCCGGCGGAAAGAGGAGGTCGAAGAGGCGGCCGGGGAGACGGCGCCGGGCGGGGCTCACGCCTCCCCGTCGCCGTCGGGCCCGGCGGCCGCCGACCGCGCCGCCTCCCGCAGGGCCTCGATGGCCTCCGGCGGGGGCTCCCGGCCGAGCCACCGGCGCAGCGACGCGGCCGCCTGGCGGACGAGCATCTCCAGCCCGTCCCGGGCGGGCACACCGCGGCTCCGGGCGTGGCGGGACCACCGCGTCCCTCCGGGGGCGTAGACCAGGTCGAAGGCCGCACCCACCTCGAGCCCCCCCAGCTCGATGGGCAGCCGGTCGTCGGGGTCGAGGCCCAGGCTGGTGGCGTTCACCACCAGGTCGTAGCGGCCCGACACGTCCTCGCGCCGGCCGAGGACCCGCGCGTCCAGCCCCGGCTCCGGCACCCGCTCCACCATCCGCTCGGCCCGCTCCCGCGTCCGGTTGAGCACGTCGACCCGGCCGGCCCCCTCCCGGTCGAGGCCGTGGAGCACCGCCCGGGCGCCGCCTCCGGCGCCCAGGAGCAGCACCCGGCGCCCGGCCAGCTCCCCCTCGTCGCCCCCCGACGACGCGGCGTCGGGGAGCAGCCCCGACACGGCCGCGAGGAACCCCTCCACGTCGGTGTTGTCGCCGGCCAGGTGGCCGTCCGCGGTGCCCCAGAAGCAGTTGCAGGCCCCGGTCGCCTCCACGGCCCGGGAGGCCCGGTCCACCGCCTCCGCCGCCCGCTCCTTGTGGGGGAGCGTCACGTTCCCGCCGCCGCGCCTCGCCACCGCCCGCATCACGGGCTCCACCTCGCCCGGCTCGGTCTCCACCGCCGCGTAGACCGCCTCGGCCCCCAGCGCACGGAACGCCGCGGCGTGCAGGGCCGGCGAGAGGGAGTGGTCCACCGGCGAGCCGAGGAGGACGAAGAGCCGGGGGGACGTCACGGCCGCGTCGCGCGCTCCAGGAGCCCCTCCACGCCCGACCGCAGGAGCTGGAGGACCTCGCGGTACCCCTCGAGGCCCCCGCCCACGGGGTCCGGGACCGGCTCGCCCCGCTCCGGGTCGCCCTCCGGGAGGTAGTCGGTGAGGAGGACGACCTCCCCGGAATCCGTCATCCCGGCGGCCGCCCGGACGTGGGACGGCGTCATCCCCACCACCAGGTCCGCCCAGTCCGCCCCCTCGGGCGTGAGCGGCGCGCTGGCGTGCCCCGACAGGTCGAGGTCCTCCTCCCGGGCCGCCAGCACCGCCCCCGTCGACGCCGGCCTCCCGGGAACGGCCGAGGTGCCCGCCGTGCGGACCTCCACCCGCAGGCCCCGCCGCTCGGCCGCCCGCCGGGCGAGGGCCCCGGCCATGGGGCTCCGGCAGGTGTTGCCGGTGCAGACGAAGAGGAGCCGGAGGTCGACGTCGCCCCCCCCTTCCCCCTCGTCCGGCCCTCGGGGCGCCGCCCCGCCGCCCCCCTCACCCACGGTCCAGCTCCTCGCCGAGGCGGGCCTCCACCTCGTCCGCCGGGACGGCCCCCTCGCGGAGGAGCCTCGGGGGGTCCTCCAGGAGGGACACGAGGGTCGAGGGCGGCGAGGCCGGGAGCGCCCCGGCGTCGAGCCACACGATCTCGGGCTCCGCCCCCGGCATCGCGTCGAGGGCCCGGGCGACCTCGTCGGGGGTGCGGGCCGGAGGCCGTCCGGACCGGTTGAGGCTCGTGGAGCTCATCGTCG
>CAYZLN010000120.1:0-6120 GCA_964479295.1 uncultured Gemmatimonadota bacterium | reverse complement strand
GGGCTGATCGAGGAGGTGGGGCGGGTGGAGGCGCGGGACGCCCTGGACGGCGGCGCCCGCTTCCGCCTCTCGGCCGCCTTCGCGGGCGAGCTCGAGGAGGGGGAGAGCGTGACCCTCGACGGCGCGTGCCTGACCGTGGTCGAGGCCGGCGGCGACGCCTTCGTCGTGGAGGCCACCCGGGTGACGCTCGCCCGCACGACCCTGGGGTCGTGGGAGCCCGGACGCAGGGTCAACCTCGAGCGGGCCCTCCGCGTCGGCGACCGGCTCGGGGGGCACCTGGTGCAGGGACACGTCGACGGCGTGGGCCGGGTGGAGGCCGTGGAGCCGGAGGAGGAGGTGGTCCGCCTGCGGGTGCGCCTCCCGGAGGAGGTGGCGCGCGTCACCGTGGCACGGGGCTCGCTCGCGGTGGACGGCGTCAGCCTCACCGTGGCCGGGCTGGAGGGGCGGGTGGCCGAGATCGCGCTGATCCCCCACACCCGGGAGCACACGGCCGTGGACCGCCTCTCCCCGGGCGACGCCGTGAACCTAGAAGGCGACCTGATGGGTAAGTACGTTGAGCGCCTCGCGGGGCCGTACCTGCCGGACCGTTCGGCGGGGTCGACGACCGTCGGGGACGACCCGGAACGGAGCTGACGCATGGAATTCGACAGCGTCGAGGACGCCATCGCCGCCATCCGCCGCGGCGAGATGGTGATCGTCGCCGACGACGAGGACCGGGAGAACGAGGGCGACCTGGTCTGCGCCGCCGAGAAGGTCACGGCGGAGTCGATCAACTTCATGGCCAAGCACGGCCGCGGCCTGGTCTGCCTGGCGATGCCCCCCGAGACCGCCGACCGGCTCGAGCTCCCCCTGATGTCCAACGGCCGGTGGACGGACCCCAACGAGACGGCCTTCACGGTCAGCGTCGACGCCCGGTCCGAGCACGGCGTCTCGACCGGCATCAGCGCCGCCGACCGGGCGCGGACGATCCAGGTGGCGGTGGACCCGGAGAGCCGCCCCTCCGACCTGCGGCGTCCGGGGCACGTCTTCCCGCTCCGGGCCAAGCCCGGCGGCGTCCTGCAGCGGGTCGGACAGACGGAGGCGTCGGTCGACCTGGCCCGGATGGCCGGCCTCCGCCCCGCCGGGGTGATCTGCGAGATCCTGAACCCGGACGGCACCATGGCGAGGCGCCCGCAGCTCGAGGCGTTCGCCGAGGAGCACGGGCTGCCCTTCGTCACCGTCGCCCAGATCGTCTCGCACCGGCTCAAGAACGAGCGGCTGGTGCACCGGGTGGCGGAGGCCCGCCTGCCGACGCCCTACGGCGAGTTCGAGATCGTCGGGTACAGGAACGACGTCGACGACCGGGAGCACGTGGCGCTGGTGAAGGGGGACGTCGAGGACGCCGAGGACGTCCTGGTCCGGGTCCACTCGAAGTGCCTGACCGGGGACGTCTTCGCCTCCCGGCGCTGCGACTGCCGCGGGCAGCTCCACCGTGCGATGGAGCTCATCTCCCGGGACGGGTGCGGGGTGGTGGTCTACCTGGACCAGGAGGGGCGCGGGATCGGCCTGCTGAACAAGCTCCGGGCCTACGAGCTGCAGGACGAGGGCCACGACACGGTGGAGGCCAACGAGATCCTCGGGTTCCCGCCGGACCTCCGCAACTACGGGATCGGGGCCCAGATCCTGGCCGACCTCGGGCTGCACTCCATCCGGATCATGACGAACAACCCGAAGAAGCTCTCCGGCCTGGACGGGTTCGACCTCGAGATCACCGACCGCGTCCCGCTGAAGGCGGAGGTGACCGAGGAGAACGCCGGCTACCTCGACGCGAAGCGGGAGAAGCTGGGCCACATCTTGGAGCGGTCGTGACCCCGCGGGGGGACGGGAGCGCGCCGGGGAGCGTGTGCCTGGTGGCCGCCCGCTTCAACCGCCTGGTCACCGAGCGCCTCGTCGAGGGGGCCCGGGACGCCCTCTCCGACGCCGGCCTCGACGCCGAGCGGGTCGAGGTCGCCTGGGTGCCCGGCGCCTGGGAGCTCCCCTGGGCCGCCCGCCGCGCCGTCCGCTCCGGCCACGACGCCGTGGTCGCGCTGGGCTGCGTCGTCCGGGGCGAGACGGACCACTTCGACTACATCTGCGGGGCGGCGACGCGGGGGCTCGCCGACCTCGCCGCCGAGGGGGAGGCCCCGGTCACCTTCGGCGTGCTGACCTGCGACACCCTGCAGCAGGCCATGGAGCGCGCCGGCGGCGAGCACGGCAACAAGGGGGCGGACGCGGCCGAGGCGGCCCTCGAGCTCCTCGACCTCGCCGGGCGCCTGGGACCGGGGGGCTGACCGGATGAAGGGGACCCACGCCCACAGCCGGGCCCGGAGCTGGGTGCTGCAGATCCTCTACGCCTGGGAGATCGCCGGCGACGACCGCACCCTGGAGGAGCAGGCCCGCCGGACCTTCGAGCGCCGTCGGGTCAGCGACCGGTACCGGCCGTACATCGGGCGGCTCCTGGAGCTTCTGACGGCCCACATGGACGAGATCGACGACACCCTCCGGGACGTCATGCCGAACTGGCGGCTCGAGCGGCTGGCGACCATCGACCGGAACGCGCTCCGCATCGGAGCCGCCGAGCTCCTCTACGCGGACGACATCCCCGGGAAGGTGGCCATCTCGGAGGGGATCAAGCTGGCGGAGAAGTACGGGGGGCGGGAGAGCCCGGGGTTCGTGAACGGCGTCCTGGACGCGATCTACCAGGAGCGGACGGTGGCGGGATGAGGGCGGACCATGGACCGGGATGAACCGGGGAGGCGGCCTCGCGGCTCCTGGTGGTGAACTGGCAGGACCGCCTCAACCCCCGGGCCGGCGGCGCGGAGGTGCACCTCCACGAGGTCTTCCGCCGGGTCGCCGCCCGGGGGCACCGGGTGGAGCTGCTCGTCTCCGGATGGGAGGGGGCCTCCCGGAGGGACCGCGTCGACGGGATGGAGGTGTGGCGCGCCGGTCGCCGCTACACCTTCCCCCTCCGGGTGCGGGAGGGGTACCGGCGGGCCCGGTCCGAGGGGGAGATCGACCTCGTGGTCGAGGACGTCAACAAGCTCCCCCTCTTCACGCCCCTGTGGACGGACGCTCCGGTGGCCGCCGTGGTGCCGCACCTCTTCGGGACCACGGCCTTCCGGGAGGAGAGCTGGCCGGTGGCGGCGGCCGTCTGGGCGGCCGAGCGGGCGATGCCTCCCCTCTACCGGGACGTCCCGGTGCAGGCCATCTCCGAGAGCACCCGCGACGACCTGGTCGGCCGCGGCTTCCCCCCGGAGCGCATCGAGGTGGTGCCGCCGGGGGTGGACCACGAGGTCTACGCCCCCGACCCCGACGTGGAGCGGTTCGGCGAGCCGACCTTCCTGTACCTGGGGAGGCTGAAGCGGTACAAGGGGATCGACGTCCTCTTCCGGGCCCTGGCCCGGGCCGACGGGCCGGGCGGGCGGGCGCGCCTGCTGGTGGCCGGGGAGGGGGACGACCGACCCCGCCTCGAGCGGGCCGCCCGGAGGGCGTCGGTGGCCGGCCGCGTGGAGTTCCTCGGCTGGGTCCCCCGCGAGCGGAAGGTCGAGCTGATGCGAAGGGCCTGGGCGAACCTGTATCCTTCCCCGAAGGAAGGCTGGGGGCTGGCGAACGTGGAGGCGGCCGCGTGCGGGACGCCGAGCGTGGCCAGCGACGCGCCGGGCCTCAGGGAGTCGGTCGCCGACGGCCGGAGCGGGTTCCTCGTCCCTCACGACGACCCCGACGCCTGGGCCGACCGGCTGGAGCGGCTGGCCGGGGACCCGGGGCTCAGGCGCCGGCTCGCGGAGGGGGCCCTCGAGCACGCCCGCCGGTTCTCCTGGGACCGGGCGGCCGGGAGGACGGAGGCGTGGCTCGCCCGGGCGGCGGGTGCGGACCGCAAGGGAGGGAGCGCGGCATGATCGACGGCAGGGTGGAGGGAGGACGGCGACGGCGGCCCGTCCGGCCGCGGTCTGCCGCTTTCGGCAGGGGAGGACGGGGATGACGAAGCACGAGCTCCCGGTCCGGCGGCTCCTGGAGCGCAAGCGGGAGTCGCTCTCGCTCGAGCTCCTGGCGGGCGAGGCCGGCCTGGACGGGACGATCCCGGGCCCGGAGACGGGCAGCCCCGGGCTGATCCTGAGCGGCTACACCGAGCGCTTCCCCGAGGGGCGCATCCAGGTGCTGGGGGAGACGGAGATCACCTACCTGCGGTCCCGGACCGCCCAGGAGCGGACGCGGGCGGTGGAGCTGCTCCTGAGCTTCGACGTCCCGGTCCTCTTCGTCACGAAGGGGCTGGAGACGCCGGAGGTGCTGGTCGAGACGGCGGAGCGGGAGGGCGTCCCGCTGATCCGCACGGAGCTGAAGACCGGCGAGTTCTTCCGGCGCGTCAAGCCCTACCTGGAGGAGGAGTTCGCGCCCCGCACCTCGATCCACGGCTCGCTGGCCGACGTGTACGGGGTGGGGCTCCTCTTCGTGGGGAAGAGCGGCATCGGGAAGAGCGAGTGCGTCCTGGACCTGGTGGAACGGGGCCACCGGCTCGTGGCCGACGACGTCGTCCGGGTCAGCCGCCGGGGCAACGACGTGCTCATCGGGCGGGGCCACGAGCTGGCCAAGCACCACATGGAGATCCGCGGGGTCGGGATCATCGACGTCCGCGCCCTCTTCGGCATCCGGGGCACCCGCCAGCAGAAGCGCGTCGAGGTGATGGTCCAGCTCGAGGAGTGGTCCGACCAGGCCGACTACGACCGCACGGGGCTGGACGCCGAGAACACCGAGATCCTGGGGGTGGAGCTGCCGAAGGTCGTGATCCCCCTGAACCCGGGGAAGAACATCACGGTGATCGCCGAGGTCATCGCGATGAACCACCTCCTGAAGTACTCCGGCGTGGACACGGCCCGCCAGTTCGACCGCAACCTGCGCGACCAGATGCGGCCCGTCCGGGAGTACCTCGAGGAGGACACGGAGTAGCCCGCCGTGGGCGACGTGGCCGGGGTGATCGTGGCGCACGCCGAGCTCGCCGAGGCGCTGGTGCGGGCGGTGGAGGGGATCTCCGGGGTCCGGGGCGCGCTGCGGCCGATCTCCAACGAGGACTGCTCCCCCGACGAGCTGCAGCGCCGGGTGACGGAGGCCGTCGGGTCGTCGCCGGCGGTGGTCTTCGTGGACATGGCCAGCGGGAGCTGCGCCCTCGCCGGCCGGAAGGTGGCCCGCGGCTCGGAGGAGGTCGCGGTGGTCACCGGAGTGAGCCTGCCGATGCTGCTCGACTTCGTCTTCCACCGGGACATGACGCCGGGGGAGCTGGCCCGCCGGGTGGTGGGGAAGGGCCGGGACGCGGCCCGGGCGGTCGCCCCCGGGGACGGAGGGGGGACCGGATGCCCCTCGAGCTGATCCGGGTGGACGAGCGCCTGCTCCACGGCCAGGTCGTGGTGGGGTGGGGCGAGCACCTCGGCCTCGAGTGGTACGTCGTGGCCGACGACGAGCTGGCGGGGGCGGCCTGGGAGCAGGAGATCTATCGGGAGGGGCTGCCCGAGGGGGCGGAGGCGGAGTTCCTGACGGTGGAGGCGGCCGCGGGGCGGATCGACGAGCTGGACGCCCGGCCGACGCCGGGGGCGCTGCTGACGCGGTCCACGGCGGCCGCCCGCCGCCTGGCCGAGGTCGGGGCGCTGGAGGGACGCCGGGTGAACCTGGGGTGCCTGCCGGCCCGGGAGGGCCGCCGGGAGGTGCGCCCGTACCTCCACCTGGCCCCCGCCGAGTCGGAGGACGTGCGGGCCCTCGCCCGGGCCGGGGCCGAGGTCGGGGCCCGCGACGTGCCCACCGCCCGGGCCCTCGACGCGGAGGAGATCCTGGAGGCCGTCCATGGCTGATCTGGGCCTCGAGACCTGGCTCGCCGCGGTGGCGGCGGCCGGAGTGGTGGGGATGGACGCGTCGTCGTGGCCCCAGGCCATGGTGAGCCGGCCGGTCGTCTCCGGGGCGCTCGGCGGGTGGCTGCTGGGGGACGCCCTGGCCGGCCTGGCCGCCGGCGCGCTGCTGGAGCTGCTCGTGCTCCGCCACCTGCCGTTCGGCGGCGCCCGCTGCCCCGACCCGGGGCCGGCCGGGCTGGTGGCGGGTGCCGCCGCGGCGGGCGCGGGCGCC
>CAYZLN010000119.1:0-6145 GCA_964479295.1 uncultured Gemmatimonadota bacterium | reverse complement strand
CTCGGACCGCCAGGTGAAGGTGCTCCTGGAGGGCGGGCAGATCGCCTGGATGAAGGGGAAGATGAACGGCGCCGGGGGCTGACCGGGGCCGGCTACTCCTCCAGCATGATCTCGTGGGCGGGCTCCTCGGCCCGCCGGGCCCGGGCGATGACGTGGGCCGCGTTCACGAGCCCGATGTGGGTGAACGCCTGCGGGAAGTTCCCCAGCATCTCGCCGGTGTCCGGGTCGACCTGTTCGCTGAACAGCCCGAGCGGGCCGGCGTGGCGGATGCACTCCTCGAAGACGTCGACGGCCTCCTGCTGACGGCCCCCGAGCGCCAGCGCCTGGGCGAGCTGGAAGGAGCTGACCCAGAACGCGCCCTCCCCCCCGGCCAGCCCGTCGTCGAGGCGGTAGCGGTGCACGAGCCCCGCCGGGGACGCAAGCTCCTCCCGGATCCGGTCGACCGTGGCCTGCACCCGCCGGTCGTCGGCGGGCAGGAAGCGGACGAGGGGCAGGACCAGGTTGGCGGCGTCCATCCGGTCGGTCTCGTAGTGCTGGACGAAGGCGTCGCGAGCCTCGCTCCAGCCCTTCTCGAGGACGTCCTCCCGGACGGCCTCCCGCTCGTCCCGCCACCGCTCGACGTCCCCGTCCAGCCCGAGGTCCTCGGCGATCCGGACCGCCCGGTCGAGCGCCACCCACGCCATGACCTTGCTGAAGACGAAGTGCCGGGGCCGGGCGCGCATCTCCCACACGCCGTGGTCGGGGTCCCTCCACCGGTCGCAGACGTGGGTGGCCAGCCTGCGGCAGAGCTCCCACATGCCCTCGGTCATCCGGTGGTTCTTGCGCCAGATGTGGATGGAGTCCAGGATCTCGCCGTAGATGTCGAGCTGGAACTGCCGGGCGGCGGCGTTGCCCACGCGGACCGGCCGGGAGCCCCGGTAGCCCTCCAGGTGGTCGAGCTCCAGCTCCTCGAGGTCGCGCTCCCCGTCCACCCCGAACATGATCTGCATGTGGTCGGCCTCGAGCCGGCAGACCTTCTTCAGGTAGACCATGTACCGGTCCAGCTCGTCGAACTTCCCCAGCGCGTGGAGCGCGAAGAGGGCGTAGGTGGAGTCCCGGAGCCACGAGAACCGGTAGTCCCAGTTCCGGCTGCCGCCCGGGTCCTCGGGCAGGGAGGTGGTGGGGGCGGCGACGACGGCCCCGCTGGGCGCGTAGAAGAGGAGCTTGAGCGTCAGCGCCGAGCGCTCGACGAGGTCGCGGTACTCGCCGCGGTAGGCGATCTCCTCGCTCCAGCCGGTCCAGAAGCGCCGGGTGGCCCGGAGCTTTCGGGCGCTGCGGTACTCCTCGGGCGCCCACACCTCGTCGTCGTCCCAGCGGAGGACCAGCGCGCGGTCCTCGCCCGCCTCCAGGACGCCGCGGACGCGGGCCTCGCCGCCGTCGTCGACGATCGTCCAGGCCTCGCCCGTCACGCCGGAGACCGTGAGGACGTCGTCCCGGCCGTCGGACGCGAGCAGTCCGTGGCGTCGCCGCCGGAAGCGGGGGCGGCGGCGCGCGTAGTCGAAGCGGGGCCGGAACCTCACCTCGACCTCGACCCGCCCTTCCTCGACCTCGATCCGGCGGTGGATCTCGTGGTGGATGGGCAGCCTCCGGTTCCACTCCAGGGCCGGCATGAAGTCCACCACGCGGACGACGCCGTCCGGGCCTTCGAACCGGGTGACGAGGACGTTGGTGCCGTCCTCGTAGGCCTGGGACGAGCTCCATCCGTCCGGGTCGGCGGGGGCGATCGACCAGCATCCTCCTCTCCGGGCGTCGAGCAGGCGCGCGAAGACGCTGGGGCTGTCGAAGCGCGGGAAGCAGCACCAGTCGATCGAGCCGTCGCGCCCCACCAGGGCGGCGGTGCGCATGTCCCCGATGACGCCGTAGTCCCGGAGCGGCCTGTATCTCACGCCTGACGGTGGATGCGCATGGGACCTCCCGGACGGGGGATGGCGGCTCCGCGGGGGGCGTCCCCCCGGCGGACGTGAGCCCGGGAGAAAGTTGAGACCGCCCCGCCCGCGGGCAACGCCGGGGCGGCGCCGGCGGACCGGAGGATCGATCCCTGCAGGCCTCTGTGGCCGGGCCGGAGGCATCGACGAAGGTCCGGCGAGGAGGGCCGCGTGGTCCAGGGTGAGGGATCGGGGCTGGCGCCCACGGCCGGAGACGGCCGGCTGATCGTCGCGTCCAACCGGCTCCCGGTCGTGCTCGAGAGGACCGAAGAGGGCTGGGAGGTCGAGGCCGGCTCCGGGGGGCTGGTGACGGCGATGTCCCCGGTGCTCCGCGAGCACGGAGGCCGCTGGGTGGGCTGGCCGGGGGCCGTCGACGTCGAGCGCGGCGATCTCGAGGAGGCCGTGGCCCGCGCCGGCGAGCGGGAGGGCTACGAGTTCGTCGCCGTGCCCCTCTCCCGGCAGGAGCGGGACGACTACTACCACGGCTTCGCGAACGAGGTGCTGTGGCCGCTCCTGCACGACCTCCAGACCAAGTTCCGCTTCGTGCCCGAGTACTGGGACGCGTATCGCGCCGTCAACCGGAAGTTCGCCCGCGTCCTGGACGAGGCGGCCGACGAGGGCGATTTCATCTGGGCCCACGACTACCACCTCATGGGCGTGGCCGAGGCGCTGAGGGCGCGGGGCCGGGAGGGCCCGATGGGGTTCTTCCTGCACACCCCGTTTCCGCCCGAGGACGTCCTCGTGAAGCTCCCCTGGCGGGGCGAGATCATGGAGGGGCTCCTCGACTACGACCTCCTCGGCTTCCAGACGCTCCGGGACCTCCGGAACTTCGTGGACGGGCTCCGTCGCCTCGTCCCGGACGCGCGCGTCGAGGGCGAGGGCCGGCTCGTCCGGGCGCGGTCGGACGGCCGGACCGTCACGGTGGGTGCGTTCCCGATCGGGATCGACTTCGGGGAGTTCGTCGAGACCGCCGCCAGCCCGGAGGCGGACCGGGAGGCGGAGCAGATCCGGGCCAACCTGCCGGCCCGCAAGCTCGTGCTCTCCGTCAACCGGCTGGACTACACCAAGGGCATCCCCGCGCAGCTCCGCGCCTTCGGCACCCTCCTGGAGCGGAACCCGGAGCTGCGGGAGGAGGTGAGCCTGATCTCCGTGGTCGTCCCGAGCCGCGAGCACATCCCCGAGTACCACGACCTGAGGGAGGACGTCGAGCGGCTGGTGGGCGAGGTCAACGGGAGGTTCGCGGTGGGCGGATGGGTGCCGGTCCACTTCCTCTACCGGAGCCTCGACCGGCCGGAGCTGGTGGCGTACTACCGGGAGGCCGCCGTGGCCCTGGTCACCCCGCTCAAGGACGGGATGAACCTCGTCGCCAAGGAGTACTGCGCCTCGAGCCTCGACGAGGACGGCGTCCTGGTGCTGAGCGAGTTCGCCGGCGCCGCCGCCCAGCTCCAGGACGGGGCGCTCCTGGTCAACCCGTACGACGCGGTGGAGACGGCCGGCACCCTGCGCCGGGCGCTGACGATGGACGAGGGGGAGCGGAGGGAGCGGATGCACCGCCTCCGGGAGGTCGTCCGGCGGGAGGACATCCACTGGTGGCTGGACGCCTACGCCCGGGCGGCCCGGGGGGAGGACGGCTCGGACCTCCCGGAGCTCCGGCGGTACGTGCCCGGGGTTTCCGCGGAGGGGCCGTGACCGCGGGCGACCCGGGGGATCCCGCCCGGCCCGTCCGCGGGCTCCCGGACGCCCTGGAGCTCGTGGAGGAGTTCCGGGATCGCCTGGCCGGCCGGCCGGTGGCGGTGTTCTCGGACTACGACGGCACGCTCGCCCCCATCGTCGACGACCCCGACGAGGCCGACCTTCCGCCGGCGACGCGGGAGGCGCTCCGGCGGCTGTCGCGGACGTGCCCCGTGGCCGTTCTGAGCGGGCGGGACGCGGACGACGTCCGCCGGCGGGTGGGGCTGGACGGCCTCCACTACGCCGGCAGCCACGGCTTCGAGCTCCGGGGCCCGGGCGGCCTGCGGGAGGAGCGGGCGTCGGACCACCTGGAGTCGCTCGACGCCGCCGAGCGCGAGCTCCGGGCCGCCGCCCGGGAGCGCCGGGGCGTCGCCGTCGAGCGGAAACGCTTCGCCGTCTCCCTCCACCACCGCCGGGCGCCGGCGGAGGCGGCCCCCGAGGTCGAGCGCGTGGCGCGTCGCGTCGCCGACGGCCACCCCGACCTCGTCCTCTCCCGCGGGAAGCAGGTCCTGGAGCTCCGGCCGGCGGTCGACTGGGACAAGGGCCACGCTCTCGTGCGTCTCCTCGAGGCGATGGGGCTCGAGCGGGAGGAAGCGTGCCCCGTCTACCTGGGCGACGACGTCACCGACGAGGACGCCTTCGAGGTGGTGCGGGGGCGTGGGATCGCGGTCGTGGTGCGGGGGGAGGACGACGACCGGCCGACCCGCGCGGAGTACGCGTTGAGCGGGCCCGCGGCCGTGCGCCGCTTCCTCCACGGGCTGGCCGACCTCGTGGAGGCGCGGCAGGAGGAATCCAGGGGTTGACAGGTCCGGAGATCGTATTATGATACAGGTCCCGGTCGGGGAGGCCCGGTGCACAGGGCGCCCGACCGGTCCGGGCCGACGCTCCGGCGTCGGTCCAGACGTCCGCCGGATGTCTGGCTCCGGTGGACCGGCTGCGAGGTCGCTGGCCGCAGTCGTCAGTCCCGGGAACGGGGACGCCTGAGTCCGAGGAGGCATCCCTTCGGGGGTGCACCGACGACGAGGGAGAGAGCCGCGATCCGGCCGCCGTACGGGGCGGCGCCAGACCCACGGATCAACGCTCGCCGGCGCAGCGAAGCCCCTGGATCGCGTCGTACCGCGGTCCGGGGGTTTCGTACGTCGGGGCCGTGCCCGACGCCCCCCCCTTCCGGGGCTCCGGAGGTCGGTGAGGAGCGGGGAAGGGAACCGGCCGGTCCCTCGCCGGCTGCTCCGGAGGGCGCGGGGGGCGCCGCCCGGACGGATCCCCCGGGCCGCTAGCGCAGGCGGATCGCGACGCTGACGCCGAAGACCACGTCGGCGAACGCCTCGTCCAGGGGCACACGGAGCCGGACGCCCGGCTCGACCCGGCCGAGGAGGAGGCGTGCTGCGCCGCCGAGCTGGTGCAGGGTGCGGGCGGTCAGGCCGCCCGGCCCCGTGGCCAGGAACCGTCCGGTCAACCCTCCCAGCGCCCGGACGACCCTCCCCTCCCAACCGATCTGACCTCCGTACTGGAGGTTCATCTCCATGTCGCCGCCGCCGGCGGGGATCCACAGGGTGGAGTCGCCGCGGGCCCTCGCGAGCAGCCCGGACGGGGCCCTGACGACGTAGTCCACCGCGCCGACCAGCGGAACGAAGTCGGTCGGGACCCAGGCCTCGAGCCTGTCCACGGCGTCGGCGGACTGGCCGACCGCGATCGCGCGGAAGCCCCCGTCGGCGACGGGCAGCCGCAGGCCGAGCTCCCAGCTCAGTGGCGACCGGGTGCCGAGCGCCAGGCCCACGTACGGGTTCCCGAGGGCCGCCTCGGCGTCCTGCGTGAAGCTGCGCCCCCTGGCCAACGCGATCTCCTGCTCCCCGGCGATCGCCAGCGGGATCTCGCCGACCAGGGCCGTCGTCTCCCCGAGGGGAAGCCTGCCGCCCAGGTACCAGGCGGTGGACAGGAAGGGGGGATCGGCCTCGGCGTTCGCCGGCTTCGCGACGTCCAGCCAGACCGCGCCTCCCGAGCCCGGGACCGTCCACGGCCCCTGGCCCCGGGCCTCGCCGGCGGAGAGGGCGACCGCGGCGGCGACGACCGCTGCCGCCGCCGCGCGGCGGAGCGCGGGCCGGATCGGGCCGCGACCCCGCACCCGTCCGTCGAGGCCGGGGCGGGGTGCGGAGGCCATCCTCATCTCCTCTGCGGAGCCTGCCGGGACCGGGGCGTCCCCGGACCGGACGTCCACGGACGCCGGGCTACCTGTCGAAGGATAGCCGGCGGGCCGTGCGAGGGTCAACCCGCACGGGACGTGGGCTATCCGGGCGGATCGAGCCGGAGACGGTAGACGTCGTTCCCGACGTCCCAGGGGTCCGGGACCGTGTACCGGTACCGGATCGCGCGAGCGAACCGCCCGTGCGGGCGCCATCGCCCGCCCGACCGCTTTGCCCGGCCCGGGAGAGGCACCTAAGATGGGCGCCGTG
>CAYZLN010000118.1:0-6167 GCA_964479295.1 uncultured Gemmatimonadota bacterium | reverse complement strand
CGGGGAGGGCGGCGCGCGGGAGATCACCGGCGTGGTGGCGTCGCTCCGCGACGTCACGGAGAAGCGACAGCGGGCCCGCAGGCTCCGGCAGAGCGAGCAGCGGTTCCGCGAGCTCTTCGAGCACAACGTCGCGGGCGCCTTCCGCTCGACCCCCGGGGGCGAGATCCTGGACTGCAACCGGGCCTTCGCCGAGACCTTCGGCTACGACGGGCCCGACGAGCTGGAGGGGCGCGACGCCCGCCGGCTCTACGACTCCGCGGCCGACCGGGCCCGGTACCGGCGGGAGCTCCGCGAGGAGGGGCGGCTCGTCAACGAGGAGCTCCGCCTGAGGCGCCGGGACGGCTCCGTCGTCTGGGTGCTGGAGAACTCCTCCCTCACCGAGGACCCGGAGACGGGCGAGACGGTGATCCAGGGCACCCTGGTCGACATCACCGACCGCAAGAGGAGCGAGGAGCGGCTGGAGCAGATGGCGTACCGGGACCCGCTCACCGGGCTCGGGAACCGCCGGCTCCTCGAGCAGCAGGCCGACCAGATCCTCTCGCTGGCCGAGCGGCAGGGACGCTACGCCGGGCTCGTCTACTTCGACCTGGACCGCTTCCAGAGCGTCAACGACCGCTGGGGCCACGGGACCGGGGACGAGATCCTCCGCCGGGTCGGCGGCCGCCTGGACGACGAGAGCCGGGAGACCGACCTGCTGGCGCGGGTCGGCGGCGACGAGTTCGTCCTGCTGCTCGCCGACCTCGACGCGCCCGAGGAGGCCCTCACGACCACCCGCAGGATCACCGCCGCCTTCGACGCGCCGTTCGAGATCCGGGGCCAGGAGATCCCCGTGGGCGCCAGCGCCGGCGTCGCCGTCTTCCCGGACGACGGCGAGGACCTCGAGGTGCTCCTCCGCCGGGCCGACCGGGCGCTGTACCGGGCCGACCAGAGCGACGGCGGGCTGGCGCGGTACACCCCGGAGATCGACCTGTCGCTCTCGGACGAGACCGGGTTCGACCGGCGCATCCGACAGGCCCTGGAGGACGACGAGCTGGTGCTCCACTACCAGCCGATCCTCCGGCTCTCCGACGGCCGGCCCGACGCCGTCGAGGCCCTCGTCCGGTGGAACCACCCGGAGAGGGGGCTGCTGGCCGCGGGCGAGTTCGTGCCGCGGGCGGAGCAGACCGGCGTGATCCGGGCCGTCGACGAGCACGTGGTCGGGGAGGCCGTGGCGCAGCTCGCCCGCTGGCAGGAGGAGGGCACGGGCCCCTCCTCGGTGGCCCTGAACCTGAGCGCCGCCTCCTTCCGCGACCCCGGCGTCGTGCGGCGCGTCTCCCGCGCCCTGGAGGAGACCGGGCTCCCGGACCGGTCCGGCCTGGTGATCGAGATCACCGAGGCCGAGGCCATGGAGGACCCGGCCGTGGCCGGGGAGCTTCTGCGGGGCTTCCGCGAGATCGGGGTCCGCGTGGCCCTCGACGACTTCGGGACCGGACACTCGTCGCTCTCCTACCTCGACCAGTTCCCGGTGGACCTGATCAAGCTCGACCGCCGCTTCATCAGCAAGCTCGACCCCGACGAGGGCGACACGCGCCTGGTGGAGGCGATGCTCGAGCTGGCCCGGTCGCTCGACCTGGAGACCGTCGCCGAGGCGGTGGAGAACGACCAGCAGCGCCGGTGGCTGGCCGAGGCCGGCACCGACCTCGCCCAGGGCTTCCTCTTCGCCCGGGCCATGCCCCCGGACGAGGTGGAGGCGTACTGGCGGGAGGGGTCCTCCGCCCGGGAGCCGTCGTCGGCCTGAGCGAGGCCCCCCTGCGGCCCTAGCCGCCGCCCGGCAGCACCTCCTCCACCGCGTCGCGCACCCGCTCGGCGGCGTCCTCCCCGTCCCCCCCCGCGGGCCCGAGGTCGAGCCGCCCGGGCAGGTCGCCGAGGCCGCCGAGCTCGCCGCGGAGGAGCCCGGAGACGGCCCCCGGAAGCCCGCCCGACCGGGCGAGGGCGCCCCGCAGGGCGGCCTCGATCACCGCCCCCGCGATCTGCCCCAGCGCCCGGCCGCCCTGGCCCGAGCCCACGTCGGTGAGCCGGATCTCCGGCACCTCCACCGTCTCCTCCCGGCCCCCGCCCTGCAGCCGGACCCGGGCCACCGTGTTCCGGACCACGAGCTCCTCGACGAGATAGCGCTTCCGGTCGGGGTCCGCCGCCGCCCGGCGCTCGTTCACGGTCCCGAGGACGGGGACGAAGTTCGCGCTCGTGCCCCGGCGCTCCAGGTGGAGCTCCAGCCCCTCCAGCTCCACCCGCCGCACCGTCACCGGGTCGCCCAGCAGGTCGAACAGCCCGGCCGTGACCCGCAGCCGCGCCAGCGCGGCGAAGCGCGGGCTCTCCCAGCCCCCCTCCGGGTTGGCGACGACGATCCCCTCCGCCGTCACCTCGCCCGAGAAGACGCCCACGTCCACGGACTCGACCGAGCTCTCGGTGCCGAAGGCCTCCGTCAGGCTCGACTCCATCGCCGACCGGGCGACGCCGTCGACGACCATGAGCCCGACGACCACGAGCGCCGCCAGGGCCAGCACCGCCAGGCCCGCCATCTTGCTTCTGGACATCCCAGCTCCTTCCGTCGTGAGTTCAGAGGACGCCGAAGGCCACCACCGCGGCGATCGCCCCGGCCACCCCCAGCGTCACCAGCACCAGCAGCCCGTCCGAGGTGACGACCGAGAGGCCGAAGCCGGTGAGGAGGACGCCGGCGACGTTCGCGCTGAACGGGACCAGCTCCATCACCGGCATCACCGCCGCCACGACGACGCATACGGCCGCGATCACGTGCCGCGCCGGGCGTCCGGTGAGCACGGTGAGCCGCGGATCGAGGACCCGGTCCATCACCCGGACGCCCGGGCGCAGCCACCCCACGACCTTCCGGACGGTCGCCGCCTCCACCCGGCGCTCGAGGAGCCATCGCGGAAGCCACGGCCGCTCGCGGCCGATCAGGAGCTGCCCCGCGCTCAGCAGGACGACCAGCGCCATCAGCGTCGGCACGCCGGGGACGTCCCCCACGAGGGGCGCCAGCGTCACGAGCCCCGGCACCAGCAGCGCCACCCCGAACGAGCGGCGGCCGAGCGCGTCCAGGATCGCCCCCAGGGTGACCGGGTCGACCTCCTCGGCCACGCCCTCCACCCGCTCGACGATGGCTTCCAGCCGTTCGGCCTCGGTGCTCATCTCCGCGGTGTCGGCTGCGGGATCGGGGGCGCGGACGCCTTCCAACTTCGGGGACGACGGGCCCGCGCGCATCCCCCGCGCTCGCGGTCGGCGGAGGCCCGGCCGCGCCTCTTGCCGCTCGCGGCCGGCCGCCGCCATCTTGAGCCGCCGCCCGCGAGCGCGCTCGTCCCCCCGTGATCCCCCCGCAGAGGAGACCCCCGTGCCGCCGACGCCCGCCCCCGACGACGTCGTCCCCGCACCCGTGCCCGCCGCCCTCCGGGCCGGCCTCTGCGCCGTCCTGCTGGCCGCCGCGCTCGTCGCGCCGCCGGGCGCCGCCGCGCAGGACCGGGACGCCCCGCCCTCCTTCTCCGAGGTCGTCGGCCACGAGATCGGCCAGCGCATCACCCGGCACCACGAGATGGTCGACTGGCTGGAGGCGCTGGCGGCCGCGAGCGACCGGGTGAGCCTGATCGAGCAGGGGCGGAGCTGGGAGGGCCGCCGGCTGCCGGCGGCGGTCGTCACGAGCCCGGCGAACCACGGCCGGCTCGCCGAGATCCGCCGGACGAACGCGGAGCTCTCCGACCCCCGGGGCCTCTCCCCGGAGGAGGCGCGCGACCGGATGGAGGGCCAGCCCGTCGTCGTCTGGTACGGGGGCTCGATCCACGGCAACGAGCTCTCGGGCTCGGAGGGGCTGCTGAAGCTGCTCGAGCGGCTGGCCACGGCCGACGACCCGGCCACGCGGGGGGTCCTGGAGCGGGCGGTGGTCCTGATCGACCCGATGCTGAACCCCGACGGGCGGGAGGCGTTCGCCCGGGCCAACGTCGAGACCCGCGGCCGGCTGCAGAACCCCGACCCCGACGACTGGAACAACGACTTCGACTTCTGGCACGGGGTCAAGTTCCGCACGGGACACTACTTCTTCGACACGAACCGCGACTGGTTCGCCCACACCCAGCGGGAGACCCGGGCCCGGGCGCCGACGCTGCGGCGCTGGAACCCGCAGGTGGCGGTGGACGCCCACGAGATGGGCCGGGGGGCGGAGTTCTTCTTCGACCCCGCCACCGGGCCCTACCCCGACCTCTTCCCGCCGTACGCCCGCGAGGGCTTCGAGCTCTTCAACGACGCCTACGCGGCCGCCTTCGACTCGGCCGGCTTCGAGTACATGACCCGGGAGCGCTACAACTACTTCTACCCCGGATACACGACCTCCTGGTCGAGCTACCAGAACGCCGTGGGCATGCTCTACGAGCAGGGCAGCAGCGCCGGCCTGGCGGTGGAGCGCCCGGACGGATCGGTGCGCGGCTACGACGAGGCCGTCGCGCACCAGTACGTGGCCGCGTGGACCGCCGCCCGGACCGCGGCCGACCGGCGGGGGGAGCTGCTGCGGGACTGGCACGCCGGCATCCGCCGAAGCGTGGAGGCGGGGCGCGAGGGCCCCCGGCGCTACCTGCTGCCGCCCGGCGGCGACCCGGCCCACCGGGCCGAGGCCGTGAGGCTGCTCCGGCGCAACGGGATCGAGGTCGGCCGGCTCGGGGAGAGCGTCGAGCTGGACGGGGTCCGGGACCGGGAGGGCCGGGACGTCGGCGGCCGGCGCTTCCCGGCGGGCACGTGGGTGGTGGAGGCGGCCCAGCCCCGCGGCCGCCTCGCCCGGGTGCTGCTGGAGCCGTCGGTGGCGGTGCCCGACAGCTTCCTCCGGCGGGCGCGCGAGCGGGTGGAGAAGGACCAGAGCCCCCGGTTCTACGACATCACCGCCTGGTCGCTGCCCCTGCTCTTCGACCTGCCCGGCTTCAGCAGCCGCGACGGCCGGGACCTCCCGACGGAGCCCCTGGGCACGGAGGACGAGGTGCGCCGCCCCGAGGTGCCCGCCGCGGACGCCGGCTACGCCTATCTGCTGGACGGGGGGACGGCCGCCACGGCCTCCGTCCTCTGGCACCTGGCCGACCGGGGCCACCGCGCCCGGATGCTGCTCGATCCGACCGAGGTCGGCGGCACCGCGGCGGACGGCGGCGCCGGCGTGGTCTTCGTGGGCCTGAACGACGGGGAGGTGCACGACGACGTCCGGGAGCTGGCCCGCCGCTTCGCCGTCGACGTCCGGGCCGTCGACACCGGCCTCGCCGCCGGCGACCGGCCGTCGCTGGGCACCGACGACGCCGTGCCCGTCCGGGTGGGCGCGCCGCGGGTGGCGCTGCTGGCCGGGCCGCCGGTCCACGGCTACTCCTTCGGCTGGAGCTGGCACGCCCTGGACCGCCAGTACGAGATCCCCCACGCCGTGCTCCGGACGCGCTCGCTCTCCGGCGAGGCCCTGGCCGGCCGGGACGTGCTGGTGATCCCCCACGTCTTCTCCGCCTCCGCCCTGGCCGACCGGCTGGGCGAGGCGGCCGTGGAGCGGCTCGGGAGCTGGGTCCGGGAGGGCGGCACGCTGGTGACGGTGGGCGGGGCGGTGGACTTCGCCCGGGAGCAGCTCGGGCTGCTCTCGCTGCGCTCCTGGTACGAGGAGGCCGGCGGGGGGGACGACGCCGGCGAGGACGCCGCCGGCGACGAGCCCTACCGCTTCGAGGTGCCCGGCGCCTTCTTCGCCGCCTCCGTCGACGACGCCTGGTGGATGGCCGCCGGCGTCGGCGACGGGCTGCCCGTGCTGGTCGACTCCGACCGCGTCTACCTGCCCCCCGCCGGCCCGCCCGACGCCGACCGCCGGGTCGTGGCCCGGTACGCCGACGAGGGGCCGGTCCCCGTCTCCGGCCACGCCTGGGCCGAGAGCGCCGAGCGGCTGCCCGGGGCCGTCTTCGCCTACGAGGAGCGCGTGGGCGACGGCCGGGTGGTGGCCTTCGCCGAGGACCCCTCGTTCCGCGGCTTCTGGCGGGGGCCGGACCGGCTGCTGCTCAACGCCGTCGTCTTCGGGCCGACGGCGCCGTGAGGGGCGGGCGCCGGGGCGGCGGATCTGCGGCCCCCTCCCCCGGCCGCTCGTTGCGGGCGCCGCCGTCCCGGGCCAGCTTCACGGCCGAATT
>CAYZLN010000117.1:0-6250 GCA_964479295.1 uncultured Gemmatimonadota bacterium | reverse complement strand
CTCGGTGCCCGGCATGGGCCCGTCCTCGTCGAGGCCGAGCTTCCGGGCGCGCTCGATCCAGCCCGCCACCTCGTTCATCGTCACCAGCCCCACCAGCTCGTCCTCCCGGACCACCAGCAGGCGGCTCACGTCCGACCCCGCGAGACGGGTGAGCACGTCGTCCAGCGTCTCCTCCGGCCCCGCCGTGGGGACGTCGTCGATGGCCGTCATGGCCGCCGAGACGGGGGTGGCGTCGCGCTCGGCCGCCGGGACCTCCGCGACGTCGTCCAGGGTGAGCAGGCCCACGACGAAGCCGTCCCTCGCCACCACCGGGTAGGCGCTGTAGGGGTGCCGCAGGAAGAGGGACTCCACCACCTCCGCCACCCTCGCCCCCGGCCTCACCGTCACCGGGTCGGAGGTCATGACCCGCTCCACCGGCACGTGGCTCAGCAGCCGCCGGGCGCTGAACTGCCGCCAGCTCGAGCTCGCCGCGTGCGAGAGGAACCACCCGATGAACCCGGCCCACATCCCGTTGATCAGGTACCCCTGCCACAGGAAGACCAGGCCGAGCCCCACCAGGAGGTAGCCGAAGGCCTGCCCCCCGCGCGTCGCCCAGCGGGTGGCCTTCTCCACGTCGCCGGTGAAGTGCCACACCGCCGACCGGAAGATCCGCCCCCCGTCCAGCGGGAAGCCGGGGATCATGTTGAAGACGGCCAGCGCCACGTTGACCACGGCCAGCGTCTGGGCCACCACCTCCACCGGGCTCCCCAGGCCGGCGAAGTCGGCCGCCAGGTACGCAGCGTAGAAGAACGCCCCCAGGACGACGCTGGCCAGGGGGCCCGCGGCGGTGAGGAGGAACTCGTCCGCGGCGGTCCGGGCCTCCATCCGCGTCTGGGCGACGCCCCCGAAGATGAAGAGCGTGATGCCCTCCACCTCCAGCCCCCGCGCCCGCGCCACCGTCGAGTGCGACAGCTCGTGCAGCAGCACCGAGAGGAAGACGAGCAGGGCGGCCACCGTCCCCATCCCGTAGTAGAGGACGACGCCGCCCCCGGGAAGCCGGCGGGGGAACTCGGCCGAGCTGAGCGTCCAGACGACCAGGAAGAAGAGGAGGAACCAGGAGTAGTCGATCCGGATCTCGAACCCGAGCCATCGCCCGAGGCTGAAGCCGCCGAAGAGCCGCACGGTGTCCCTTCCTCCTCAGGCCACGGGCTCGGGCAGCGCCCGGCGCCACAGGTGCTCCACGCCCCCGGGCGACCACCCGCCGCCGAGCAGCCGCCGCCACCAGGGCCGCCGGCGCCACACCACGACCCACAGCCGCCTCTCCGCCAGGTTCCGGGGGTTCACGTAGAGGACGTCCCCGCTGTCGGGGACGCGCACCGTCCAGCTCCGGTCGCGCCACCGGAAGGAGGCCTCCCCGCGGCCCGGGGGCACCTCGGTCTCGACGAAGATCTCCGACTCGATGCGCACCGTCCCGTCGGCGTCGGACGGGACGACCCGGTAGAAGGCCGGGTCGAAGTCGCGCCCGACGTGCCGCTTGAAGTTCTCGTCCACCGCCCAGTCGTAGTCCTCGAGCATCGACTCGGACGCCGCGAACTCCCGGTGGTGGAGCAGCTCGTGGAGAAGGGTCTCCCAGATCTCGCCCCGCCAGTCGAAGCCGGAGTCGAGGCCGGCGAGCGCCCGGAACGAGCCGTGGTAGAGGACGATCCGGGACCGGACGTCGCCGCCCCCCTCCGTGTACGACGACGGCCAGTGGTCGGTCACGCACTCCCCCAGCGTGTAGACGTCCGGGATCTCGGGGTGGGGGAGCGCCTCGGGCTCCACCACCACGGCCTCCACGCCCCTGCGGAAGACCTCCGGGATCTCCTCCCAGTACGCCGCCGCCACCTCCTCGAAGCGGCGCAGCCCCATGGCGCGCCGCCCCCGGGCGCGCCGCTCACTCGCCGGCAAGGGTGCCGTAGCGGCCCAGGTGGTAGATCAGCGGCCGGCCGACCTCGTCGCGCTGGATCGCCGCGTCCTCGACGCGGCCGACGAAGAGGGTGTGGTCGCCGGCCGGCACGTCCCGCGCCAGCTCGCAGTCGAGGTACCCGAGGCACTCGGCCAGCACCGGGGCGCCGGTGGACGCCGTCCGGAGGTCCAGGCCGGCGAACTTCTCCGGGTCCTTCGTGGCGAATCGGACGGCCAGCTCCTCCTGCTCGACCGACAGGAGGTTGATCGCGTAGATCCCCGAGGCCTCGATGGCCTCGTGCGTCCGGGAGTCGCGGTCGACGGAGACCAGCACCAGCGGAGGGTCCACCGACACCGAGCACACGGCCGTCGCCGTCAGTCCGCAGCGGGTGCCCCCGGAGGCGCGCGAGGTCACCACCGCCACGCCGCCGGCCAGATGGCCCATCACGTCGCGGAAGCGGGTCTCGGTCACGGACATGGTCGTCGGGAGGGGCTCCGGCCCCGAAGCGCGACGCGCCGTCCCGGCGGGGTCGACGCCCGGCGGCGCGGGGACCTCGCCCGGCTCACCGGGGCCGCGGGCCCCGGCCGGGCGTCATCCGTCGCCGCCGTCCCCGTCGTCGTCCCCCTCTCCGCCGTCGCCGTCGTCCTCGAAGTCCACGACCACGAGGCCGGCGTTCATGTCGGAGACGAAGATGTTGCCCTTGTACGGCTGGGGCCCCCAGGCCATGGTCGCGTTCGGGCGGAAGACGCCGTCGTCCTCGCTCGCGTCGGTCATGAACCACCCGATCTCCCGGCCCTGCGCGTACAGGTTCCCGCGCAGCTCGCCGGAGACGTCGACCACCCGCAGCCCGCCCTGGTAGTGGGCGACGTAGAGCCTGTCGTCCTCGACCCAGAGGTTGTGGGTCCCGGCCTCGGGCACCCGGTACCAGGCCACCTCCTTCGGGTTCTCGATGTCCGAGACGTCGATGACGTGCACGTAGCCCCGGGGCCCGTTCACGCACTCCTCGCAGCCGAAGATCTCGTCGCCCACGAAGACGTAGTCGCCGTGCGGGATGGCGTGGTGGGTGTTGCCGTACGTCTCGGCCCCGAACTCGCCCCGGTAGACGTACCGCGAGACCTCCTTCGGCTCCGTGGGCGTGCCGCCGGCGATCCCCGCGCCGACGTCGAGGATGACGAGCCCGTCGTCCCAGTAGCTCAGGTAGGCGAGCCCGTCCTCGATCGTGACGTCGTGCAGGTAGCGGTCCTCGTTCTCGATCTGCCACCGGCCCACCTGCTCCGGGTTCGCCGGGTCGGAGATGTCGATGACGTGGATCGCCCGCGTGCCGTTGTTCACCGCGTAGACGAGGTCGTCCTCGATCCAGGTGTTGTGGACGCCCGCCGTGAGGTTCTCCGTGAAGCTCGTGACCACCGTCGGGTGCGCCGGCGTCCGGATGTCCAGGATCACGATGCCGTTCCGCCGGTTCGACGCGCCCTCCCGGGTGATGACCGCGAGCTCGCGGGTCTCGTTGATCTTCACGTCGTTGACCACCCGGGCGTCCACCACCACCGAGTCGGTGAGCGTCGGATCGGACGGGTCGGTGACGTCCCACGCGTACATGACGTTCCCCCCGGCCCCCTCGGCGTGGGTGCCGGTGTAGGCGTAGTCCCGGCCGTCGGTGCCCTCGAAGACCCAGAGGTCGGAGGTGGTCCGGTCGGGCACCGGGCCCAGCCCGACCCGCTCCATGGGCCGGCGGGGCGCCCGCGGCTCGGCCTCGATCTCCACCGTGGAGGAGAGGGAGCCCACGGTGGCCGTGACGCGGTAGAGCCCGTCCTCCTCGGCCACGAAGACGCCGTCCTCGATGTAGGCCGACTCGCTCATCTCGTCGTCGGGCCCCTTCACCGTCCACTCCACCGCGACGTCCGACACCGGCTCGCCGGACCCGTCCAGGGGGCGCGCGGAGAAGTCGCCCGTCTCGCCGACGGTCAGCGTGCCCCCCGGCCCGTCCATCTCCAGCCGCCGGATCGGGTTCTCCACCACCTCGAGCTCCACCTCGGAGGCGACGCCCTCGGAGGTGGCCGTCAGGGTGAAGGTGCCGGGCCGGTGCGACTGGACCAGGCCGTGGTCGTTGACCGTGGCCACCTCCTCGTCGGACGACGACCACGCGACCTCGGCGTGCTCCCGCTTCCGCTCCTCCGAGTAGGCCGTGGCCTCGATCCGCACCCGCGTGCCCGCGTAGATCGGCCGGTCGGGCGGCGTCACCTCGAGCCGGGCCACCGGAAGCGGGTTCACCGTCACGTCGGCCCGGGCGATGATCCGCTCGGGCTCGCCGCCGTCCCGGGCGGGCTTCTGGACCATGGCGAAGAGGGTCGCCTCGCCGGGCTCCTGGCCCGTGACCGTGCCGGTGGCCGCGTCGAAGTCCACGGCCGAGCCCTGGGCGCCCCGGGCCATCTGGACGCCGTCCACCGTCGCGCCGGCCGAGTCGAGCGCCACCACCTCGACGGTCTCGCTGTCGCCCACCTGGACCTCGACGGACGAGGGCCGGAACTCCACGCTCTCGACGCGCATCGCCGCCTTCTGCGCCGGGGTCATCGGCGTCTCCGGCGCGTCGGCCTCCTGGCCTTCCCGGTCCCCGTCGGCCGGGGGGGCGTCGTCCGGCTGGCCGGAGGGCGTGCTCGCGCACCCGGCCAGCGCGGTGGCCGCGAGCAGGGCGACGACTCCTCTGAGCTTCAGCGTGTCGACGGACATGTGTGACTCGTGGTTCGGAGGATCAATCTGCGTCGTCGGGGCGGCGGCCCGACGGCGGATCCTCCCCGTCGTCGGGTCCGGGCGCGCCGTCGGCCTCGGCCCCCTCCCCCGCGAAGCGGGCGGCGAGGCGCCGGTTCAGGAAGAGGAACGCGCCGACGGCTACGGCCCACTGTACCACGACGGTTCCGACATTGAAAGTCGAGAACGGCGTGAGCGTGGCCCCGAGGTCGGCGGGGTCCACCGCCTGCCAGAGCCACCACGCCACCAGGACCACCGCCAGGACGACGACCAGGACGATGGCCCCGTTCCACCAGCGTCCGATCACCACGTCCGAGCCGCCGGCGTTGATGAAGCGCTCGCGGAAGGCGTCGGCGCCGTACCGGAGCACGGCCACGGCGAAGAAGAGGCCGGAGACGAGCAGCCCCACGCCCCAGACCCAGTCCTGGTTCCGGAACACCTCGATGGAGAGGGCCGAGGGCAGCCCCAGCGCGAAGCCGCAGGCGCCGACGATCGCCACCGCCCGGCCCCGTCGGATGCCGGCGTCCACCAGCACGCGGGAGGCCAGCTCGATCATGGAGATCAGGCTGCTCCAGGCGGCGAACATCAGCGCGCCGAAGAAGAAGACCATGAAGAGGGACCCCAGGGGGATCTCGCCGAAGAGCTGGGGGATCCACATGAAGGTGAGCCCCTCGTTGCCGGCGGCGGCCAGGTCGGAGGCGATCTGGTCGGCCGGGGCCGGGACCACGGCGAAGACGGTGCAGAGCACCATGATCCCGGCCAGCAGCGAGACCGAGTTGTTCCCGAACCCGAGCAGGAAGGAGTTGAGCGCGGTGTCCTCCTGCTTCCGCAGGTAGACCGCGTAGGCGACGATCAGCCCCCACCCGGCGCCGGTGTCCCAGGCGTTCTGGCTGAGCGCCCGGAGCCAGAGCTCGGGGTCGGCGAGCCCGCCCCAGTCGGGCGAGAAGAGGAACTCCAGGCCCCGCGTCGCCCCGGGGAGGGTCACCGCCCGGACCGCGAGCACGACCACCAGCACGAGGAGCGCCGGGAGCAGCACCCGGACGGCCTTCTCGATGCCCTCCACCCCCCGGGCCACCACCGCCACGCCGAGCCCCATGGCCACGGCGTGGGTGGCGACGGCGGCGCCCGAGCCCACGTAGCCCTCCCAGAAGGCCCCGGCCGCCTCGCGCGACGCCATCGGCACGGTGCCCCCGAGGGCCGACGCCAGCCCGCCCAGCCCGATCAGGGCGTCGGCGCCGTTCACCAGCGACCCCCACAGGTACCGGACCGTCCACCCCATGACCACCGAGTAGTAGAACATGATCGCGGTGGCCACGAAGGCGATCCACGCCCCCATCCAGGCGTAGTGCCCGCCCGCGATCTCGGCCACCGCCCCGACGGGGCCCTTCCGGGTCCGCTTCCCCAGGGCGAACTCGACGAGGATCAGGGGCACCGACCAGAGCAGCAGGAAGACCACCCAGGCGACCAGGAACTCCCCGCCGCCGTTGGAGGCCGCCTCCCGGGGGAAGCGCCAGATGTTGCCGGTCCCCACCGCCATCCCCACCATGGCGAGCATGGTGCCGTAGCGGGAGGAGAAGAGGCCCT
>CAYZLN010000116.1:3262-6260 GCA_964479295.1 uncultured Gemmatimonadota bacterium | reverse complement strand
CCCGGCCGACGGGGCCGGCGCCCTTCCCTCTCCGGGGACGGACGCCATACGTTGTGGGGGCGCGGCCGGAGCCGCCGGAGCGCGCCGGGGGCGGGCCCGATCGGGGCCGTGCCGGGGGGCGGAACCGGCCTGATGTTTGCATCGAACGTGGAGCCGGACCCTGGGGGGTTTCGGGCTCGATCGCGCAGGAGGCCGCCGCCGTGCCGAGGCGGCGGCGGGCCCGGTCGGCTCCGACGGTCCAGCGAATTCACGAGACCGATCGCATTCAATCCTCACCTCGAAGGAGGTACTCGATGAGCGACGCGATGAAGGTGGGCGAGGCCCTGGTCGGAGACGGCGACGAGGTCGCGCACGTCGACCTGGTCATGGGCCCGAAAGACGGCCCCGCGGGGACGGCGTTCGCGAACGCCCTCGGCCGCCAGTCGGAAGGGCACAACAGCCTGCTGGCGGTGGTGGAGCCCAACCTGCCGGCGAAGCCCGACACGGTCATGTTCAACAAGGTGACCATCCAGGGCGGGAAGCAGGCCACCCAGATGTTCGGCCCGGCGCAGGCGGCCGTGGCCCGGGCGGTGGTCGACTCGGTGGAGGACGGGACCATCCCGCGGGACCAGGTCGACGACCTGTGCATCCTGGTGGGTGTCTTCATCCACTGGGAGGCGGACGACGACCAGAACATCTACGACTTCAACTACGAGGCGACGAAGCTCTCCGTCGAGCGCGCCATGGCCGAGGAGCCGACGACCGAAGAGGTCATCTCCGGCAAGCGCCAGGCGCGGCATCCGTTCGCCGGCGGAACCGAGGGCTGAACCGGCCGACGGAGCGACGGATCCGGTTCTGACGGCCGCGGGCGACCGCGCCGTCGAGGGGGCGGCGGGTAGCGCCGCCCCCCTCTTTTTCCCTCTCCGAACACAGCACGGACGGTGCCCATGGACAACGTCCTCCTGCAGCTCGACGTGGACCCGAAGCCGAGCAGCTTCGACCGCATCGTCGCCCACGACGCCGGGGCGGACCACGTCCTCGCCTACGGGGACGTCACGGAGTCCGACGTGGAGGGCCTGGTGCACGGGGCCATGTTCACACGGGGTCCCGGGGACCTGCACAACTCGGCGATCTTCGTCGGCGGCTCCGACGTGCCGGCGGCGGAGGAGATCTTCGACCACGTGCTGGACGTCTTCTTCGAGCCCCTGACCGTGTCGGTCCTGCTGGACCCGAACGGGACCAACACCACGGCGGCCGCGGCCCTGGTGAAGGTCGAGCGGGCCCTGGGCGAGCTGGACGGCAAGAAGGCCGTGGTGCTCGCGGGCACGGGGGCCGTGGGCACCCGGGTGTGCGGGATCCTGGCGGAGTCCGGCGTCGACGTCGTCCTCACCGGGCGCAACCCGTCCCGGGCCGAGGAGGAGGCCGAGGCGGTGCGGGAGCGCTACGGGGGATCGGTCCGCGGCGTCGCCGGCCCGGAGCCGGGCGAGGTCGGCGGGCTCGCGGAGGACGCCGAGATTCTCCTCGCCACGGGCCCGGAGGGGGTCCAGCTCGCCTCGGAGTCGGACTGGGCCGCGTCGCCCTCGCTGGAGGTCGTGGGCGACGTGAACGCGGTGCCGCCCTACGGACTCGAGGGCGTCGACCGGGAGGACGACGGCGAGGAGCGCCACGGCGTCGTCTGCTTCGGCGCCATCGGCATCGGCGACCTGAAGATGAAGGCCCACCACGCGGCGATCGGGCGGCTCTTCGAGTCCAACGACGCCGTCCTGGACGCCGAAGCGGTGTACGAGCTGACGAGATCCCTCTAGGCTGTCCACCGGAGAGCCCTCGCGCCGGGATGCCGCGCGTCGTCGGGATCGACCCGGGCACCGTCACCTTCGACCTGTGCGGCCTGGACGATGGTGAGCCCTCCTTCGCCGACAGCGTCCCCACCTCCGACGTGGCGGACGACCCCGACCGGCTCGTCGACGCCGTGGCCCGTCGCGGCCGGCCCGACGCCGTCGTCGGCCCCTCGGGCTACGGCCTCCCGCTGTGCCGCCTCGGGGAGCTGGACGAGGGGGACCTCCGCCTCGCCTTCCTCAGCCGCCCCGGCGGAACCGAGGGCATCCCGGGGCTCGTGGCGGCGACGGGCCGGCTGCGCCGCCTCGGCTGCCCGGTGTGGATCCTCCCGGGCGTCGTCCACCTGCCCACCGTCCCCCGGCACCGGAAGGTGAACCGCGTCGACATGGGCACCGCGGACAAGCTGTGCGCGGCCGCCCTGGGAGCGGCCGACCAGGCCCGGCGCCTCGGGCGCCCTTTCGACGGCACCGACTTCCTCCTGGTGGAGCTGGGAGGCGCCTTCACCAGCGTCCTCGCGGTGCGCGACGGGGCGGTCGTCGACGGCGCCGGCGGGTCCTCGGGGCCGCCGGGCGTGCGGGCCCCGGGGGCCCTCGACGGCGAGGTGGCCGTCCTGCTCGGGCGGGTGACGAAGCGCCACGTCTTCTCGGGCGGAGCGGCCGCGGTGGCCGCCGGGGGCGAGACGGACGCGTCCGCCGCCGGGGACGGCCCGGCCGCCTGGGCCGGCTCGGCGGGCGACGCCGGGGTGGCCTGGCGCCACCTCGCGGAGGGGGTGGAGAAGGCCTGCCGGTCGATGACGGCCGCGCTCCCCGGGCCCACGGAGATCCTGCTCTCCGGCCGACATGGCGGCACCGGGACGGTGGCCGACCGGCTCCGGGCGCGCCTGGACGACCTCGCCCCGGTGCGCAGCCTCGAGGGGCCGGCCCCCGGGGCCGGCTCCGCCGCCCAGGGCGCCGCGCTGCTGGCCGACGGCCTGGCCGGCGGCGACCGGGCCGGCCTCGTCGAGGCCCTGGAGCTCCGGGGCTCGTCCGGGACCGTCTTCGACCACGTCTACGTGGAGGGGGCCGCCGACGGGGCGGCCCGGTGGCTGGAGGGGCGCTCGTCGTGAGCGGCGGGGCCGGGGACGCCGACCGCCGGGCCGTCTGCGCCGGCTGCGGCTGCGTCTGCGACGACGTCCGCCTCGAGG
>CAYZLN010000116.1:0-3162 GCA_964479295.1 uncultured Gemmatimonadota bacterium | reverse complement strand
CCGGCCCGGTCGAGACGTCGGGTCTCCTCCGCCTGCTGGACCGGCTCAACGACGAGGCGCCGTGGGGGGCGCGGCCCCTGCGGGGCGAGGGGAACCCGGCCGGGGCCGAGGCCGTGCTCACCTGGCAGAGCGGCTTCCCCGCGGCGGTCTCCTACCGCTCCGGACGGCCCGACTACGCCGGCCCCGCCCACGCCGCCGGCCGCTCCGCCCCCGCCGGCGGCCACGACGTCGTCCTGGCGGTCGGCGGGGACCCCGACGCCCTGCCCCGGGACGGCGGGACGGCGGTGGTCTGGCTCGACGCCGGGGGGGAGGCGGGCGCGGCCGGCGGCGAGGTCGCGCGCGAGGACGACGCGGCCGGGACGCGAGGGACGCCGGGGGACGGTCCGGCCGCCTCCGGGCGGGACGCCGGGGACACCGGGCCGGCGGTGCGCCTGCCGGTCCTCCCGGCCGGGGCCCGGGCCGGCGACACGCTGCTCCGCATGGACGGCCTCTCCGTGCGCTCCCCGGGGATCCCCGGGATCGGTGACGGGGACGCCGTCCCGGCCGAGGAGGCCCTGGAGGCCGTCCTCCGGGAGCTGAAGCGCATCCGCACGGAGGGAACGACCCGATGAGCGACGCGTTCCGCATCGTCGGCGGCGTCGTCCACGACCCCGTCAACGGCGTGGACGGCGAGCAGCGGGAGATCTGCGTCCGCGACGGCGAGATCGTCGACGACCTGCCCGACGACGTTCCCCGAATCGACGTGAGCGGCGCCTTCGTGCTCCCCGGCGGGGTCGACATCCACTGCCACATCGCCGGCCCGAAGGTGGGCCACGCCCGCTCCCTCCATCCCGAGCGCGCCCGGGGCGAGGAGGTGGGCGCACCGCTCTGGTCCGACGGCGGCCGGGGCCGCTCCGGGGCCGGCGGCACCGTCCCCTCCTCCCACGTCACCGGCTACCGCTACGCCGGGCTGGGCTACACCACGGCGATGGAGGCCGCCCTGCCCCCGTCGGGCGCCCGGCGGACCCACCACGAGCTCCGGGACGTCCCCACCCTCGACCGGGGCCTCTACGTGCTGGCGGCCAACCACCGCTTCTTCCTGGAGGCCCTGTCGCGGGGCGAGCGGGAGCTGGCCCGGGGGTTCCTGGGCTGGCTCGTCCGCCGCACCGGCGCCTTCACCCTCAAGGCGGTGAACCCCGGGGGCGTGGAGGCGTGGAAGGCGAGCCGCGGGAACGTCACCGACGTGAACGAGCCCCTGGACGGCTTCGACGTGACGCCGCTGGAGATCGTCCGGGAGATGGCCGCCGCCGCGGACGAGATGGAGCTGCCCCACCCGGTCCACGTCCACGCCTGCAACCTCGGCGTCCCCGGCAACGTGGAGACCACCCTGGAGACGATGCGGGCCGTCGAGGGGCGCCGCGCGCACTTCGCCCACGCCCAGTTCCACGCCTACGGGGCCGACGACGACCGGCCCGTCTCGGCCGCCCACCGGCTCATGGAGTACGTGAACGACCACCCGGAGATCAGCCTGGACGTGGGCCAGGTGATGTTCGGCGACGCCACCGTGATGACCGCCGACGGGCCGGTGGGCCACCTGCTCCACCGCCTCTCCGGCGAGCGCTGGTACAACCTGGACACCGAGCTGGAGACCGGCTGCGGGATCGTGCCCTATCGGTACCGCCCCGAGCGCTACGTCCACGCCCTCCAGTGGGCGGTGGGCCTGGAGATGTTCCTGCTCGCCGACGACCCCTGGCGGGTCGTCCTCTCCACCGACCACCCCAACGGGGGCTCCTTCCTCGCCTACCCCCGCCTGATGCGCCTCCTCATGGACGCCGACTACCGGCGGGAGCGCCTGGAGCGGGTGCACCCCGACGTGATCGCGGGCACGGCCCTGGCCGACGGCCTGGACCGGGAGTACACGCTCAACGAGATCGTCGTGATCACCCGGGCCGCCCCGGCCCGCCTGCTGGGCCTGGAGGACCGCAAGGGCCACCTGGGGCCGGGGGCCGACGCCGACATCTCGGTCTACGACCCCGGGGACGACTGGGAGGAGACCTTCCGCAGCCCCCGCTACGTCTTCAAGGGGGGACAGAAGGTGCTGGAGGAGGGCGAGCCGGTGCGGGCGACGGCGGGCCGGACGCTCGTCGCCGACCCCGACTGGGACCGGGGCGTCGACGAGCACGTCGACGCCTTCCTGCGGGACCGGCTCTCGGTGCGGCCCGAGAGCTGGGGGCTCGCCGACGAGGAGCTCCGGGCGGCGGAGGACGTCTCGGCCGTGGACGGGTCCGGAGGGGGCGGGCCGTGAAGATCGACGGGGTCGAGGTCCGCGACACCTTCGCCGAGGCCTTCGGCATGTGGGCCGCCCGCCTGCTGATCACCGGCCGGGACCGCCGCTGGGCCCGGGAGGCGGCGCGGAACATGACCGGGTTCGCCACCTCGGTCATCGGCTGCGACGTCGAGGCGGGCGTCGAGGCCGACCTGGACGCCGACGTCACGCCCGACGGCCGACCCGGGGTCTCCGTCCTCCTCTTCGCCTTCGGCCCGGACGCCGTGGAGGAGCGGCTGGTGGAGCGGATCGGCCAGTCGGTGCTGACCTGCCCGTCCTCGGCCTGCTTCGACGGGCTGCCCGACGCCGACGACCGGGTGGAGCCCGGCGGCCAGGTCCGCTTCTTCGGCGACCGGTACCAGATCAGCAAGCTCCTGGACGGTCGCCGCCTGTGGCGGGTGCCGGTGATGGAGGGCGAGTTCGTGGTGGAGGAGAGCTTCGGGGTGGCCGAGGGCGTGGCCGGCGGCAACTTCCTGATCCTGGCCCGGGACCCCGACGCCGCGCTGGACGCCGCCGAGCGGGCGGTGGAGGAGATGCGGACGGTGCCCGGGGTGATCCTCCCCTTCCCCGGCGGCGTGGTCCGGAGCGGCAGCAAGGTCGGCTCCCGGGCCTACGACATGCAGGCCACCACCAACGACGCGTACTGCCCCACGCTGCGGGCCATGGTGGACACGTCCCTCCCCGAGGGCGTGAACTCGGCCCTGGAGATCGTGGTCAACGGGCTCGACGAGGCGTCCGTGGCCGCGAGCCTCCGGGCCGGCGTCCCCGCGGCCTGCGGCCCGGGGGTGGTGGCCATCGACGCCGGCAACTACGGCGGCGAGCTGGGCGACCACCACTTCCACCTCCGGGAGGTGCTG
>CAYZLN010000115.1:4101-6286 GCA_964479295.1 uncultured Gemmatimonadota bacterium | reverse complement strand
ACCCGGGCGAACCAGGGCGCCAGCACCAGCGCCACCACGCTGATGAGCTTGATGACGATGTTCATCGAGGGGCCGGAGGTGTCCTTGAAGGGGTCGCCGACCGTGTCCCCGACCACGGAGGCCTTGTGGGGCTCCGACCCCTTCCCCCCGTGGGCGCCGGCCTCGATGTGCTTCTTGGCGTTGTCCCAGGCGCCGCCGGCGTTGGCCATGTAGAGCGCCAGCAGCACCCCGCTGACGAGGGCCCCGGCCAGCACGCCGCCCAGGGCGGCCGGGCCGAGGAAGCGGCCCACCAGCACGGGCACGGCGATGGTGAAGAGGCCCGGGACCACCATCTCCTTGAGCGCGGCCCGGGTGGAGATGTCCACGCAGCGGGCCGAGTCGGGCTTCGCCTCGCCCTCCAGCAGGCCGGGGATCTCCTCGAACTGCCGGCGGATCTCCGAGACCATCCCGCCGGCGGCCCGGCCCACGGCCATCATCGTCAGCGACGCCACGAAGAAGGGCGTGAGCCCGCCCACGAAGAGCCCGATCACGACGTAGGGGTTCACCAGGTCGATGCCGGTCTCGGTGAGCCCCACCGAGTTGGCGTAGGCCGCGAAGAGGGCCAGCGCCGTCAGGGCCGCGGAGCCGATGGCGAAGCCCTTCCCGATGGCGGCCTGCGTGTTGCCGATGGCGTCGAGCTCGTCGGTGATGCCCCGGACGCTCGGGTCCAGCCCGCTCATCTCGCTGATCCCGCCCGCGTTGTCGGCGATGGGGCCGTAGGCGTCGACCGACATCGTGACGCCCACCGTGGCCAGCATGCCGACGGCGGAGATCCCGATGCCGTAGAGGCCGGAGAACTTGAAGGCCAGGAAGATGGCGACCGAGATGAAGAGCATCGGGAGCGCCACCGACTCCATCCCCACCGCCAGGCCGGTGATGATGTTGGTGGCCGTCCCCGTCTCCGAGGACTCGGCGATCTTCCGCATCGGGCCCCAGGCCGTGTAGTACTCGGTGGTCAGCCCGATGGCCATCCCGACCAGCGAGCCGAAGAGCATCGCCCAGAAGGGCCCGGCCGCCGGGTGCAGCAGGGTCCAGGAGCCCTCCATGAAGCCGTCGGTGAAGAGCACGCCCAGCTCGACGGCGAGGAAGTAGGCGGCGATCCAGAAGAGGCCGTTGGCCACCCAGGTGGTGTTGCGGAGGGCCGCCGCCGGATCCATCCGCTCCATCGCCTTCATCGCGCCGATGCCGACGACGCTGGCGAGCAGCCCCGCCATGACGAAGAGGAAGGGGAGCGCCACCGCCTCGAGCCGCATGCCCCCGGCGATGGCCGGGCTGGCGGCCGCCATCACGACCGTGGCGACCACCGACCCCACGTAGGACTCGAAGATGTCGGCGCCCATCCCCGCGACGTCCCCCACGTTGTCCCCGACGTTGTCGGCGATGGTGCCGGGGTTGCGCGGGTCGTCCTCGGGGATGTCCGCCTCCACCTTCCCCACGAGGTCGGCCCCCACGTCGGCGGCCTTCGTGTAGATCCCGCCGCCCACGCGGGCGAAGAGGGCGATGGAGGAGGCGCCCATGGCGAAGCCGGAGATGATCTCGCCGAAGGGCCGGAAGTCCACCGAGATCGGCGGGTAGACGAGCACCACGAGGCCGAGCCCCGCCAGGCCCAGGCTCGCCACGGCGAGGCCCATCACCGATCCGCCGCTGAACGCCACGCGCAGCGCCTTGCCGCGCCCCTCGCTCCGGGCGGCCTCGGTGGTCCGGGCGTTGGACCGGGTGGCCGCCCGCATGCCGACGTATCCGGCCAGGGTGGAGCAGGCCGCCCCCAGCACGAAGGCCACCGCCGTCCGGTCGCCCACCAGGAACCAGAGGGCCACCGCCACCAGCAGGACGAAGGGGATCAGGACCGTGTACTCCCGTCGCAGGAAGGTGCCGGCCCCTTCCTGGATCTGGCGGGAGAGGTCCCGCATGAGGTCGCTGCCCTCCGGCTGGGCGGTGACGTACGCGTAGAGCGCCCAGGCGAAGGCCAGACCGATGAGGCCGAGCCAGAGCGCGAAGTCCATGTATCCGACCATCAGGTTCTCCCCCCGTTGCCTCTTCGCTCGTTCGTCGCTCGTCGTCCCGCCGGGACGCCGCCCGGCGGAGGACGCCCGCGCCGTCGGCGGCGCGCCCGCCGTGCCCCCGTGCAAGCCTCACGCCCGCGGGC
>CAYZLN010000115.1:0-4001 GCA_964479295.1 uncultured Gemmatimonadota bacterium | reverse complement strand
TCGATGGACCGGCGGTCGTCGCGGTGGAGCGCTGGCCGGGCGTGGAGCCCGCGCGGCCGCCGACCCGGGAGAGGCGGCGGGACGTCCGCCCGTTCGAAGGCGGCGATGCCCCCGCCCCGGACGCGACTTCAGGTTCTGGCTCCCTGCGGAGCGTCCGGGGCGGGGGCGTCGCCGGCCCCGATTGTACGGGTTGCAGCGCCCCGCCGCCTCAGTTGTAACGGTTCATCGCCGCCTCGACGCCCTCGTCCAGCCAGCACTCCACCGCCCCCACCGCCCGGTCGAACGACCCCACGATCGATTCCTCCTCCGACCCCGTGGGCGGCGACAGCACCCAGTCGGCCAGGTCGATCCGCGTGTCGGAGGGCTCGCCCACGCCGATCCGGAGCCGGGCCCAGTGGCGCGTCCCCAGCGCCTCCTCCACGGAGGCCAGCCCGTTGTGCCCGCCCGAGGAGCCGCGGGCGCGGATCCGCAGGCCGCCGGGGTCCAGGGCCACGTCGTCGACCAGCACCAGCAGGTCCTCCTCCACGCTCAGGCCGGCGGCCTCGACGAGCCCGGCCACCGCCGATCCGGAGCGGTTCACGTAGACGAGGGGCTTCGCGAGGCGGACCGTCCGGCCCCCGCGGCGGCCCGCCGAGACGGCGGCCCGGTCCCCGGGCTCGAAGGGAGGGAACGACCAGGCCGAGACCAGCCGGTCGGCCAGCCACCACCCCACGTTGTGGCGGGTGTCCCGGTAGCGGTCCCCCGGGTTGCCCAGCGCGACGATCGCCTTCACGGGCCGGCCCGGCGCCGGGGGCGGACGCCGACCGGAACCCTAAAGCAGGTCCTCCGGCGACTCCGGCGCGTCCTCGCCGGTGGGGGGACCCTCCTCGGCTTCGGGGCCGGCCTCCTCGCCCTCGGCGGGGGCCTCCTCCGGCGCCTCTTCCTCCTCGCCGACGAGCTCCGGCTCGAGCTCCTCGAGCTCGACCTCGGACGGCTCCGGCTCCTCCTCCTCGACGGTGACGATGGAGGGCGGCACGACGACGCAGATGGTCTCGTCCAGCTCCTCCAGGGGACGGACCCCTCCGGTGCTGAGGTCGGCCACGTGCAGGGAGTCCCCGATCTCCAGCTCGGAGACGTCGATCTCGAAGCTCTCCGGGATCTCGTCCGGCAGGCACTCCACCTCGATGGAGTCCCGGACCGTCTGCAGGATCCCGCCGTCCTCGCTCACGCCGGTGGGCACGCCCACGAACTCGATCGGCACCCCGACCCGGATCTCCTCGTCCTCCTGGATCTGGTAGAAGTCCACGTGGAGGAGCTGCCCCTTCCAGGGGTGCTGCTGCACCTCGCGGATGAGCACCTTGCGCTCGCCGTCCTCCGCCACCTCGAGGTCGACCAGGGTGTTGTCCACCCGGATCGTCTCCAGGAGGTGGCGGAGCTCGGGCTCCTCCACCTTGAGGGGGACGGACTCCTGCTCGGGGCCGTAGATGACGCCCGGGACCCAGCCCTCCCGCCGGAGGCGGTTGGCCGGACCCGAGCCGGTGGCCTCGCGCTGCTCTGCCCGCAACGTCGCCTGCTCGTCCATCGGATGTCCTCGTGTTCGGGTCGTGGACGGCCGCCCCGGAAGGGGCGTCCGTCGCCTGGGGTTCCTCGTCGTCTCGTCGGCCGGGCCCGCCGCGAGCGCCTCGCCCGCCGGCGGACGCCCCCGTCCGATGCGCCGCCCGCGCCGGCCGGAGGGCCCGCCGCGAGCGCGGTCAGCTGCTGAAGAGCGAGCTCACCGACCGGTTGTAGTGGGTGTTCTCGATGGCCTTCGCCAGCAGCCCCGCCACCGAGAGCACCTCGAGGCAGTCGAGCTCCTCCTTCACGGAGTCGGGGACGGCGATGGTGTCGGTCACCACCACTTCCTCTACCTCCACCGCCTTCAATCGTTCGACGGCGGGCCCCGAGAAGACCGGGTGGGTCGCGACGCAGTACACTTCGCGCGCCCCACGTTCCCGCAGGGCCGTCACGGCGCTGGTGATGGTCCCGGCCGTGTCGATCATGTCGTCGACGATGAGGCACCGCTCGCCCTCGACGTCGCCGACCACGTTCAGCACCTCCGCCTCGTTGGGCCGCGGGCGCCGCTTGTCGATGATCGCCATGCTCGCCTCGCCCAGCCGCTGGGCGTAGCCCCGGGCCATCTTCGCCGCGCCGACGTCGGTGGCCACCACGACGACCTTGCTCAGCCCCATGTCCTTGTACCGTCCCATGAGCACCGGCGCCGCGTAGAGATGGTCGACCGGGATGTCGAAGAAGCCCTGGAGCTGGTGGGCGTGGAAGTCGATCGACAGGACGCGGTCGGCCCCGGCGGCGGTGAGGAGGTTCCCCATCAGCTTGGCGGCGATGGAGACCCGCGGCTGGTCCTTCCGGTCCTGCCGCGCGTAACCGTAGTACGGCACCACGGCCGTCACCCGGGCCGCCGACGCCCGCTTCGCGGCGTCGATGAGGATCAGCAGCTCGAGGATGTTCTCCGCCGGCGGGTTGGTGGGCTGGACGATGAAGACGTCCCGCCCCCGGACGTTCTCGTTGATCTTGACGAAGATCTCCTCGTCGGCGAACCGCTCGATCGTGACGTCGCAGAGGGGGCGGTCCAGCTCCTCCGCGATGCTCTGGGCCAGCCGGCGGTTGGCCGTCCCCCCGATGAGCATCATCGGGCTGGCCGTGGCCGAGAGCTCGGGCATCCGGCACCTCGTCCGTGCGGTCGTCGGGCGGCGGGGTCGGCGACGGCCCGCGCGGGGCTCGCGCTCTCCCACGTGCGAAGATCGATGAGGCTGCGGGCGGCCGGAGCAACGCCGCGGCGCCCTCCACGCTGTGTGCGCCCCCGATTCGCGTCAAGTCCCGTGCCGGCGGGAGCCTCCGGGGACCCGGGACGCGGGCGGCCGGTGGCCTCCCCGGTCGGCGCGCCCGCGCTTGACCTGCGTCGTGCGGGCACGATCTTCCCCCGTCCGGCCGGCGGAACGGATCTGGCGCGGACCCACGTGGCCCCGCGCCGGTACGCACGGTTGCCCCCGTCGCAGCGGGAGCAGGGTCCCGGCCCGCCGCGCTACGCCGGCGGGGACGCGCGATCGAGGGGCACCGGACGGCCGGGACGCCCGGCCTTCATCGAAACCACGGAGTGCCTGTTGAGACGCACCGATCCGAGCCAGCGGCCCGACCCCTCCGAGGGGTCCGGCGACGACGACTCCGGCGGCCCCTCGTCCCTCCTGTCGCGGGGCGGCCGCGGGGGCCTCATCTGGCTCCTCCTCTTCCTGGTGGCCCTCACCTGGCTCTGGGGCCCGCTCGGGCCCGGGATGGACGACCGCACCGAGATCAGCTACTCGGAGTTCCGGGGACAGGTCGACGACGGCAACGTCGAGCAGATCGAGGTCGTCGGCTCCGAGATCAAGGGCACGCTCCAGCAGCCGGCGTCGACGCAGGTCGACGGCCAGAGCACCCAGTACCGGCGGTTCACCACCTTCCTCCCCTCGTGGGGGGACGACGACCTGATGTCGCGGCTGCGCGAGCAGGGCGTGGAGGTCCGGGCGGAGCCCGAGACCGACTTCTCGTGGTGGGCGGTCCTCCTCAACGTCCTTCCCTTCCTCCTGCTGATCTGGCTGGGGTACCTCTTCTTCAGCCGCATGCGCACGCAGGGGCAGAACATCTTCTCGATGGGCCAGAGCGAGGCCAAGGCCTACGACGTCGAGGACGAGGAGCGCACCACCTTCGACGACGTGGCCGGCCTGCAGAACCCGAAGACCGAGCTCGAGGAGATCATCGAGTTCCTCAGGGACCCCGACCGTTTCCAGAGCCTCGGGGGCGAGATCCCGCGAGGGGTGCTGCTGGTCGGCCCGCCGGGCACCGGCAAGACGCTGCTGGCCCGGGCGGTGGCCGGCGAGGCCGACGTCCCCTTCTTCAACATGACGGGCTCCGACTTCATGGAGATGCTGGTCGGGGTCGGGGCGTCGCGCATCCGCGACCTCTTCGAGGAGGCCAAGAAGAACTCGCCC
>CAYZLN010000114.1:0-6327 GCA_964479295.1 uncultured Gemmatimonadota bacterium | reverse complement strand
CCCACGGCCGATCTGGTCGCGGGCGCCGGTGACGTCGTCCGGCTGGCAGCCGGCGAAGGCGAGGAGAGGGAGGAGGGCGGCGGCCGCCGCGGCGAGCCCCCGCGCGGAGGCTGACGCGGCCATGGCCCCGGTCAAGCGAGCGTTGCTGCCCGGCCCGGACGCCGGAGATGCGGAGGTCGCCATTGCATCTGGGCCTGCTACCCGTAGAGCGACGGCGCGGTCCCTGGCTCGGCGGTTCAGCTGAACCGTCTCCGATCCCCCGACCCGGGACCGGCCGCCGGGGGCTCTCCCCCACTCTACCGGCGAGCCGCTCCCTGCTCATCTCTGCGCCTTCCATGCTCCAGGGCTCGTTGCCACCCCGTTGACCGCCGCACGTAGACTGTTGGTGCAGAGACGGCTCGAAGGGCCCACGGGAACGGAACCCGGGAGGGACGATGGCGGAGGCTGCGCTGCGGATCGGCGGGGCGGCCGGTTCAGCCGATCCGCGGACGGCGGACGGCGGGGACGGCCGCCCGGGCCCTCGCCGGACCGAGGCCGACGTGCTGGACGACCTGGGCGACGAGATCGCCCGGCTGGCCGCCCACATCCACGCCGCCACCCGCCGCTACCTGGAGCTGGTGGCCGAGTTCGACCGCCGGGAGGGCTGGAAGCCGGCCGGCCACACCAGCTGCGCCCGCTGGCTCTCCCACCGCACCGGCCACGACCTGCGCACCGCCCGGGCCCACGTCCGGGTGGCCCGGGCGCTCGGGGAGCTGCCCCGGATCGACGGGGCCATGGCCCGGGGCCGGCTCTCCTTCTCCCAGGTGCGCGCCCTCACCCGCGTGGCCACCCCGGAGACCGAGGCGGAGCTCTTGGAGCTGGCCGAGGGGTGCCCGACGGCCGTCCTGGAGCGGAAGGTCCGGGCCTGGCGGAAGGGCAGCCGACGGGACGAGGCGGCCCGCGAGCGGGAGCGCCACCGCTCGCGCCGGCTGTCGGTGGTCCCGGACGACGACGGGATGTACGTGGTCCGGGGACGGCTCACCCCCGAGGTCGGGGCGGCCCTCCGTCGGGCGATCGAGGCGGCGGAGGATGCACTGTATCAACAGGAGCCGGAGGCCGGTTCAGCTGAACCGGGCGGTCCAGATGAACCGCCCTCCCCCCGGCAGGCGCGACGGGAGGCCGCCCGCCGGCGGGCCGACGCCATAGGGCTCCTGGCCGAGCGCGCCCTGGCGGCCGGGTTCGATGACGACGCCCCGGTCAGCGGCACCCGGGCCGAGCGCTACCAGGTCTTCCTCCACGTCGACCCCTCGACCCTCGCCGAAGAGGGCGAGCCCGGCCGCTCGGAGCTGGAGGACGGCACCCGGGTGGCGGCGGAGTCGGCCCGCCGGCTGGCCTGCGACGCGGCGGCGGTCCGGGTGAACCGGGGGGAGGACGGCTCGGTGCTCGACGTCGGCCGCCGCACCCGCACCGTGCCCCCGGCCCTGCGGCGGGCCCTGGAGGTCCGCGACCGCGGCTGCCGGTTCCCGGGCTGCGGGCTCCGCTTCACCGACGCCCACCACGTCACCCACTGGGCGGACGGCGGGGAGACCAGCCTCGAGAACACGGTGCTGCTCTGCCGACGGCACCACCGGCTCGTCCACGAGGAGGGCTGGACGGTGGAGTGGTGGGGCGAGCGGGCGGTCTTCCGGGATCCCCGGGACCGGTTCCACACCGACACGGGCTGGCAGCCGCCGGAGCTGCCCGACGACCCGGTGCGGGGGCTGGAGCGCGAGAACCGGCTCCGGGGCATCGACCCCGGCCCCCTGGACGCCGGCGCCCGCTGGCGGCGGGAGCGGGACGTGCCCGACGACGTGTGGTTCCCCGCCGTCGAGGCCGGGATGGGCGGGGACCCGGACGAGGCGCCGCCGTAGGGCGAGGCTCGGCCTCGGGCGCCGGAAATGGGGACTGTCGTCAGGACCCCGCAGACGCGGGGTTCCCGGTCACCGCGCGTAGAACTCCACGATGCTGGACTCGTCCACCAGGACGGGGACGTCCTCGCGGTCGAAGCCGCCCACCACCCGGCCGACGTAGGGGTCGTCGGGGTCGAGCTTCAGGTTCGACGGGAGCCGGACGCGGGGGCCGTCCTCCACCGACTCCTTCACGTGGGCGTTGTCCTGCATCTTCTCGGCGACCGAGATCTCGTCGCCGGTCTGCACCTCGAAGCTGGGCCGGTCGACTTTCTCGCCGTTGACCCGGATGTGGCCGTGGGTGACGAGCTGGCGGCCGGCGGGGATGGTGCGGGCGAAGCCCAGCCGGAAGACGACGCTGTCCAGACGCTGCTCGAGCAGCTCGAGCAGCACCTCGCCGGTGGGGCCCTTGGAGTCGCTGGCCCGCTCGAAGTAGCCCCGGAGCTGCTTCTCCTTGAGGCCGTAGTTCAGCCGGACCTTCTGCTTCTCCTCGAGCCGCTCCCGGTACTCCGTCTTCCGGCGGCGACGGCGGTCCTGGCCGTGCTCGCCCGGCGGGTACGGGCGCCGCTCGGAGTCCTTCTGCGTCAGCCCCGGCAGCGGGGTGCCGAGGCGGCGGACGATCTTGACCCTGGGTCCGGTGCGTGACATCGCGTCTACCTGGTCTCCGTCTCGTGTCTGGTTCTCGCGTGGGCTGTCGCTCGCGTCGTCGCGGCCTGTCGCCCGCGCAGGGGCTCGTCGCGTCCTGCAGGTGCGTGCAAGCGCCGGGCCGCGGTCGGGGGCTCGGTGCCGGCCTCCGGGCCGCGGCCGGCCATGCTTCGCCGGCACAGACCGGGATACCCGGCGGGCACGGTTCCGTTCGGACGGGCCGACCTGCCGGCCCGTACAGGGAAACCCCTCCCCGCCGCGGGCGCAAGGCGAAGCGCGCGAGGGGCGAAGCGGTCGATCGGCCGTCCGGGGCGGTCTACCGGAAGAGAGGCCCGTCCGGCTCGTCCCAGGTCTCCGACCAGAACCGGTCCTCCTCCTCCCGGATCTCGTCGTAGTCGAGGGGCTCGCGCTCGTCGGTCTCCACGCGGCCCTCCTCCTCGATTCGGCGGATCATCTCCTCGTCGAGTTCCGGGTCCTCCCTCCGCTTGAGGTCGCGCATCTTCAGCCGCACGGCGACCCCGCCGGCGACGGCCAGGAGGGCGAGGCCGCCCAGGACCAGCGCGCCGAATCCGCTCACGCCGCCCCCGCCTCCTCCATCTCCGGCGGATCGTCCGCGTCGGCCCCGCCGCCGTCGAAGCGATACCGTCCCCGGTGCCGCCCGAGCAGCCGACGCAGGAGGCCGTCGTCCCGGTACCAGTTCCGGTCGAGCTCCTCGACGTGGGGGCGGAAGCTGTAGTCCATCGCGGGGCCTCCCGGGGTGGGACGGGCGTCCGGTCGAGGCCGGCGGCGTGCTCGCTCCCTCCCGGGCCGGCCGCGCCCCGTCGCTCCGGACGTCGGGGGGCACAAGACTTGGCGTGCCCGGCGGCCGCGGCAAGCGTCGGGTGGACCGCCCCCCTGCCCGCCCACGTCGCGGCCCCGCCGTTGGATCCCACCGGCCGCCGCACTACATTGCGCCGCCGTCCCGATGAACGTGCTCCGGCCCGACGACCCACGGACCCTCCGCCCCGGCGCCTCCATGGCCCTCGCGGCCCTGGTGCTGGCCGCGACGGCCTGCGCCTCCCCCCGAGGGGACGCGCCGGACGCCGCCGCGGCGGACGAGGGGCCGGACACCGAAGTCGCCGCCGCCCACCCGGCGCTCAACGCCACCCTCTGGATGCAGCGGTCGGTGGAGTACGAGGCCACCGCGCGGCAGGCCTGGCTCCTGGCCCGGCGGGCGCTGGACCGGGCCCTCGACGCCGACACCGCCCCCAGCGCCCTGCCCGACCCGCCGGCGGAGGCCGGCGACGGCGACCGCCCCCCCGCCGTCGTGGTGGACGTCGACGAGACGGTGCTCGACAACTCGCCCTACCAGGCGCGCCTCGCCCGGGAGGGCGCCGAGTTCGACCCCGGGAGCTGGCACGCCTGGGTGCGCGAGGAGAGGGCCCGGGCCGTGCCCGGCGCGCTGGACGCCCTCCGCGAGGCCGACCGGCGCGGCGTGGACGTCTACTACGTCACCAACCGCGACCACGCCGTGGAGGCCGCGACCCGGAACAACCTGGAGGCCCTCGGCTTCCCGATGGACGCGCCGGGCGACGCCCTCCTGACCCGGGGCGAGCGGGAGGGGTGGGGGTCGGACAAGGCCAGCCGGCGCGCGGCGGTCGCCCGGCACCACCGGGTGGTGCTCCTGGTGGGCGACGACCTGAACGACTTCGTCTCCGTCGAGGAGGCGGGAACGGAGGAGCGCGCCTCCGTCGCCGCCGGGCACGCGGACCGGTGGGGGCGCACCTGGATCATGCTGCCGAACCCGGCCTACGGGTCGTGGGAGAGCGCCGCCTGGGGGCACCGATCGGGCCTCTCGCCCGGCGAGCGCCGGGCGCTGAAGCTCCAGAGCCTGGACCCCGCCCGCGGGGACGGCGGGTGACCCGGAGAGTCGCACAGCTCGCCGGCCGCGATCCCCGGCTCGTTCCCGAGCGCCGGGCCGAGCCGCCGCGCTCCACGAACCCGAACCCGAGCGATCCATGAGACGTCTCACCGGTCTGCTCCGCACGGCGGTGCTCCTCGTCCTGGCCGCGCTCCTCCTCCCCGGCCCCGGCGACGCCCAGGACGACCCGCTCCGGTCCGGCCCGATGGTCGGCTACTCGACGATGAAGGAGGTCCTCCTCTGGGCCCAGGCCGAGGGCCCCGCCAGCGTGCACTTCGAGTACTGGGTGGAGGGCCGCCGCGAGCGGGTCTTCTCGACCGACACCGTCGAGGCCCGCGGCGACGAGGCGTTCGTGGCGCAGGCGGTGGCCGACAGCCTGGAGCCGGGCAACAGCTACCGCTACCGGGTCCACGTCGACGGCGAGCCGGTCGAGCGGCCCTACCCGCTCCGGTTCCAGAGCCAGGAGCTGTGGCAGTGGCGCCGCGACCCCCCGGACTTCACCATGGCCCTCGGGAGCTGCACCTACGTGAACGAGGAGCGGTACGACCGCCCCGGCGACCCCTACGGCGGGGGCTACGGGATCTTCCGGACGATCCACGAGCGCGACCCGGACGTGATGCTCTGGCTCGGCGACAACACCTACCTGCGGGAGGCGGACTGGAACAGCCGCTCCGGCGTCCTCCACCGCTACAGCCACACCCGGGCCCTGGAGGAGCTGCAGCCCCTGCTGGCGTCCACCCATCACTACGCCATCTGGGACGACCACGACTACGGCCCCAACAACAGCGACCGCTCGTGGTGGAACAAGGAGACGACGCTCGAGGCGTTCCGGCTCTTCTGGGGGAACCCCTGCTACGGCGTCGGGGACACCGGCGGGATCACCTGCCGCTTCCAGTGGCAGGACGTCGAGGTCTTCCTGATGGACGACCGCTGGCACCGGGCGCCCAACCGGCGGACCACCGGCGAGCGCGACTACCTGGGCGACGAGCAGCTCGAGTGGCTGGTGGACGCCCTGGTCTCCAGCCGCGCGTCCTTCAAGATCGTCGCGGTGGGGGGGCAGGTGCTCAACCCGGTGGCCCAGTACGAGAACTACGCCAACTATCCCGCCGAGCGGCGGAAGCTCCTCGACCGCCTCCGCCAGGAGGGCGTCGAGGGGGTCCTCTTCGTCACCGGCGACCGGCACTTCACCGAGCTGAGCGTCCTGGAGCGCGAGGGCGCGTACCCCCTCCACGACCTCACCGTCTCCCCCCTCACCGCCGGCCCGTACCGCGACGCCGGCGAGGAGCCGAACCGCCTGCGGCAGGACGGCACGCTGGTGACGGAGCGCAACTTCGCCCTCCTGGAGTTCTCCGGTCCCCGGGAGGCGCGGGAGATGACGATCCGGGTCCTCGACCGGGAGGGCGAGGAGCAGTGGTCGAGGACGCTCCGGGCCGACGAGCTGGAATGAGCGGGCGGGCCCCGACCCCGGCCGAGGGCGAGGAGCCGGCCGACGGGGGCTTCCGGCTCTTCCCCTCCCGTCTCGACGACGGCCGGCGGCGGGTGTACCGGGCCGTGCTCGTCTTCTACCTGGCGGCGACGGCCGGGCTGGTGTGGCCCGTCTACGCCGCCTTCGGGGGGATCCGGCCGGAGCTTCTGGGGCTCCCCTTCTCCCTCGTCTACGTGATCCTCTGGGTCGTGGCCTCGTTCGTGGTGCTGCTGGGCCTCTATTCCTGGGAGGGCCGGGGGGACGACGGGGCCCCGGAGGGCGGCGGCGCGCCCCGCGCCGACCCGGCCGACCCCCGCGCGGAGGGCTGACGTGCCGACGATCCCCGACTGGGCGGTGGTCACCGGGGTGACCGTGGCCTACCTGGGCGTCGT
>CAYZLN010000113.1:0-6368 GCA_964479295.1 uncultured Gemmatimonadota bacterium | reverse complement strand
CCCCGGACCAGCCGCACCCGGCTCGCCTCGCCGTACTCGAAGGCGCTGTTGACCACGGCCACGGCGCCCTCCGCGTTCACGTCGAGCTTCCTCATGAGCAGCCCCTGGAGGCTGCCGTTGACGCTGAAGGCGGGGTCGGCGGTGCCGGGCACCACCGCCGGCTCCCCGAAGCCCGCCCCGTCGTCGTCGGGGGCGGCCAGCGCCAGCCCCCGGGAGCGGTCGCCGCCCTCCGGGTACATCTCCCACAGCAGCCACGGGCCGCCCTCCCCGTCCAGCGCCAGCGACGGGAAGCGGACGCCCACGAGCGCGGTGCCGCCGGGGCCCGCGCCGGGGCCGGCCACCGTGGCCGGCTCCCCGAAGCCGCCCCCGCCGGCGGGGGCCCGGGCGTAGCGGACGCGGTGCCGGCCCTCCCGCCCCGCGGGGCTCTCGTCCCAGGCGAGGTGGAGCGTGCCGTCGCCGTCGACGGCGAGCGCCGGGGCGTCGGCCCGGCCGTCGCCCCCGAACATCGCCCGCGGCTCGCCGAACGTCCGGCCCCCGTCGTCCGACGTCGCCAGGCGCAGATCGGCGGCGGGGTCCTCGCCCACGGCCCAGGCGAGACGGACCGTCTCGGCGGGGCCCGCCGCCAGGGCCGGGGCCCGGGCCGGCTCCGCCCCGCCCGGCCCCGTCACCCGGAGCGGATCGGAGAAGCTCCGTCCGCCGTCCCCCGACCGGGCGGTGAAGAGCCCGCCCTCGTAGACGGTCCACGCCGCGTGCACCGTCCCGTCGGGGCCGAGCTCCAGGTCGAGGCTCCCGTTGTGCCAGCGCCGCGGCGAGAGCCGGCCCTTCCCCGCCCCGGCGCGGGTCTCCGACAGGTTGATCGGCTCCCCGAAGGTCCGCCCGCCGTCGGTCGACCGGGCGAAGAACGCCTCGCCGCCGTGGGTCCCTCCGGAGAAGACGATCTCCTGCCAGAGGACGTAGACCCGGTCCGGGTCGTCGGGCGAGACGGCGACCCGGGGAAGCCACGAGAAGACGTCGGGGCTGCGGGAGACGTTCACGGGGGCCTCGAGCAGGGTCTCGCCCCCGGGGCTCCAGCGCTGCAGGTGGACGTCCTTGCTCTCCTGGTCGACCCACGCCACCGCGGCCTCGCCCTCCGGGCCGAGGGCCACCGTCGGGTCGTCGACGTAGCGCCAGTCGGAGTCGTTCATGCGCCAGGGCCCGACGTGGCCGCCGCCCGAGTCGACCGTGACGCTCCACCGCCAGTCGGCCGCGGCGGCCCGGGCGTCGGCGGCGCCGGACCCCGCGTCCGACGGCGAGCCGCCGCGGGCGAGGACGAGCCAGACCGCCCCGGCGGCCAGCGCCGCCACCGACGCCACGACGAGCCAGCTCGTCCGCATCCGGGCTCCTTCCGCGGGTCCGCAGCGTCCGGCCGCCGGGGCCGGTCCCGGGCGCGCGGCCGACGCCGCGGCCGCTCGGGCCGACAAGGTAGCCCCGGCGCCCCCGGCGGCCGAAGGGGGGCGCCCCCGCCTCCGCGGCCCCGATCGTGCGTCTCCGGGACGGCATGCCGACCGTACCCCGTTCCCCCCTTCCCTCGCCCGGAGAACTCTCATGAAGCTGCGCTTCCTGCCGTCCGCCCTCCTGCTGCTCGCCGCCGTCCTCCTCGCCTCGACCGCCTCCGCCGACGCCCAGGTCTGGGAGCGGGCGAAGAAGGCCGTCGAGGACGAGACCGCCGACCAGGTCGACCGGATGCTCCGCGACGCCGTCCGCTGCGCCTTCGACGACCTGGACTGCATCGAGAGGGCCGAGGACGACGGCGAGACGGTCGTCCTCACCGATCGGGACGGGAAGGTGCTGGAGGGCGAGGACGGCGAGCCGATCACCGACCGCAGCCAGCTCCCGCCCGAGAAGCGGGGCGGGGCCGACACGCCCTCCGGGGACGCCGACGCGGGCTTCGACTTCGAGGCCGGCACGCGGACGATCTTCGCCGAGGACTTCGCCACCGACGACCTGGGCGACTTCCCCCGGAGCCTCGAGTTCACGAAGGGGAACCTGGAGGTCGTCGACTGGGACGGGAGCCGCTGGCTCCGGGCCCGGAGCTCGAGCGCCTTCTCCATCCCCCTGGGCGAGGAGCTGCCCGAGCGCTTCACCGTGGAGTTCGACCTCCACGTGCCCGGCAGCATCACCAACGGCGTCTCCATCATGACGACCGACGAGAGCCGGCTCAGCGGGCACTACTACGAGCACAACTACTTCCGCATCGGCCACCGCCACGTCACGGGCGTGGTGGCGGGGGGACGCTCGGAGGGCGCGCCCACCTCCACCTCCGAGGCCGACGCGATGCACGACGGCGTCGCCACCGCCCGCATCATGGTGGACGGCTCGTACGCGAAGGTCTACGTGGACCGAAGGCGCGTCGCCAACGTCCCCAACGCCGACCTGCCCCGGGACGACCGGCTCTGGTTCTTCGTCCCGGGCAGCGAGGAGGCGCCCACCTACGTCGGCGCCCTCCGCGTCGCCGCCGGCGGGAAGGACCTCTACGAGGCGCTCTCGAGGGAGGGCCGGGTGGCCGTCCAGGGCATCCACTTCGACACGAACTCGGCCACGATCCGGCCCACCTCGGCCGAGGTGCTGGAGGAGATCGCGGCGATGCTCGCCGACCGCCCGGAGCTGGCGCTGCTCGTGGAGGGACACACCGACGACGAGGGCGGCTTCCAGCACAACATGGAGCTCTCGCGGGACCGGGCGGCGGCCGTGAAGACGTATCTGGTGGAGGAGCACGGGCTCGACGCGGCCCGCCTGGAGACCATCGGGCTCGGCCCCACGCAGCCGGTGACCTCGAACGACACCGAGGACGGCCGCGCCGAGAACCGGCGGGTGGAGCTGGTCCGGATCGAGACGGAGGGCTGAGCACCGACGCGCCCCGCCCACCGGGGGCGTTGCGCCGTCCGCGGCGAGCCTCACCTTTCGCCGCCATGAACGCGGCGATCGTCTTCGACATGGACGGTGTCCTGGCGGACACCGAGCCGCTCAAGTTCCGGGCCCACCGGGAGGCCGTGGAGGCGCGCGGCGGCGAGCTCGGCCGCGACCTCTACCGTCGGGAGATGGGGGGCGTCCACGAGGAGGTCATGCGCGCCTTCCTCGCGGCCTCGGGGCTGGAGACCACGCCCGGGGCGCTGGAGGCGTACGAGGAGCGCTTCCGGGCGGCCTACCGCCGCCTCCTCGCCCGCGAGCTCGAGCCCATGGAGGGCGCGCCCGAGCTGCTGGACCGTTGCCGGGAGGACGGCCGGCGGCTGGCCCTGGTGACCTCGAGCGAGCGGTGGATGGCCGACCTCGTGCTGGAGGGGCTCGGGGCCCGGGACGCCTTCGGGGCCGTGGTGACGGCCGACGACGTCGAGCGGGAGAAGCCCGACCCCGAGCCCTACCGCCGGGCCCGGTCGGCCCTGGGGGCCGCGGCGGAGCGGGCCGTGGCCGTCGAGGACACCCGGGCGGGCGTCGCGTCGGCCGCGGCCGCCGGGCTCCCGGTGGTGGCCGTCCGGCACGCCCTCAACCGGGACCACGCCTTCGACGGGGCGGACGTCGTGCTCGGGTCGCTGGCGCCGGCGGGCGAGCTCCTCGCCGCCGTCGACCGGCTGGCCGGCGGCGGCGACCGCTGAGCCCCCTACCCCGCCTCCTCCGCCTCCCGGAGCGCCTCGAGGAACGCCTCGCCGTAGCGCTCCAGCTTCACCTCGCCCACGCCCCTCACCCGCAGCATCTCCTCGGGCGTCGAGGGCCGGCGGTCGACCATCTCCCAGAGGGTCCGGTCGTCGAAGACGATGTAGGCCGGCACGTCCCGGCGGTCCGCGAGCTCCTTCCTGAGCGCCCGCAGCCGCTGGAAGACCGGGTGCGACGGATCGCGGTCGCGCCGAGCCCCGTCCGCCCCGCCGGCGCCGGGCGAGCCCGCGCCGGCCCCTGCCCCGGGCCGCCCGCCGGAGGACTCGGCGCCGGGCGCCCCCGTCAGCTCGGCCACGTCCACGCCGGCGCAGACGTCGCAGGCGTCGCCGCAGGGCGGGATCTCCTCGTCGAAGTGGGCCAGCAGCGCGCGGTGCCGGCAGGCGTCGCCGTCGGCCAGGCGGTAGAGCTTCCGCAGCGCCCGGTGCTTCGCCTTCCGCAGCCGGGGATCGTCCACCTCGTCCAGGAAGCGCTCCCGTATCTTGACGTCGGCCCACGAGTAGAAGAGGAAGCACTCGGACGGCAGGCCGTCCCGGCCCGCCCGCCCCAGCTCCTGGTACCACGACTCCACGTCGGGCGGCATGTCCCGGTGGATCACGAACCGGACGTCGGGCTTGTCGATGCCCATCCCGAACGCGACCGTGGCCACCACCACGTCGACCTCGTCCCGGGCGAACGCCTCCTGCCGCGCCGACCGCGTCGCGTCGTCGAGCCCGGCGTGGTACGGCACCGCCCGCACCCCGCGCTCCTCCAGGAAGGCGGCCGCCCGCTCCACCGAGTCGCGGGAGAGGCAGTAGACGATGCCGCTCTCGCCCTCGTGGCGTCGCACCAGCGCCCGGATCTCCCGCAGCGTGTCCGCGTCCCCCCGCTTCCGGCAGTGCAGCCGGAGGTTGGGGCGGAAGAAGGAGCCCTTGTAGCCGTCGGGCTTCTCCATCCCGAGCTGGCGCACGATGTCCCGGGCCACGCGGCGGGTGGCGGTGGCCGTGAGGGCCAGCACCGGCAGCCCGCCCAGCTCCTCCTTCGTCCCCCGGAGCCTGCGGTAGGCCGGCCGGAAGTCGTGGCCCCAGCGGGAGATGCAGTGGGCCTCGTCCACCACCAGCAGGGAGAGCGGCGAGGCGGCCAGCCGGCTGCGCATCCCCGGGGTCAGCGCCTCGGGCGCCAGGTAGGCCAGCTCCCACTCGCCCCGCCCCAGGGCGTCGAGCCGGCGGCGCCGCTCGGAGGGGGACAGCGTGGAGTTCAGCGCCGTGGCGCGGAACCCCAGGTCGCGGAGGGCGTCGACCTGGTCCTTCATGAGGCTGATCAGCGGGGAGAGGACGACCACCGTGCCCGGGAGCATCCGGGCCGGGAGCTGGTAGGTGAGGGACTTCCCCGCCCCGGTGGGCATCAGGGCGATGCAGTCGTCGCCCCGGAGCACCGCCTCGATCACCCGGCGCTGGCCGGGCCGGAAGGACTCGTAGCCGAAGACCCGGCGGAGGATCTCCAGGGGATCGTCGTCGACGCTCGTCGCGGCCATCCGGCTCCGTCGTCGGAGGAGCGGCGTGCAGCGGACCGCCCACCAAGATAAGGGCACCGGGCCCCGGCCGTCGGCCGCGGCCGTCCCGCCGCCCGTGTGACCTCGCGCGCGCCGGCGTCGTCTGTGGGGGCGAAGGGGGTCCCGAGCCGGACGCAGATCCACCGCACGAGCCGACGCGACACCCACCGGGAACGCAGGAGGACCACCGTGCTCGAACGCATCGCCAGCACCGCCCGTGCCGCCGCCCGCCGCCTGAGCGCCGCCACCGCATTCCGGGCCGCCGCCGTCGCGGCGGCCGCCGGCGTCGCGCTCGTCGCCGCCTGCGACGGCACCGGGGGGACGTCCGACGACCTCTCCGGGCCCGACCTCTCGTCCGGGACCTCCCTCACCGTCAGGATGACCGACGCCCCCGGCGACCTGGAGGCCGCCTGGATCCGGGTCACCGAGATCCGCCTCGCCGGCGAGACCGACGGCGAGGACGGCGGAGGGACCACCCTCGAGGTGGAGGACCCCGAGGCGCTGATCCCGCTGACCCCCGACGCGGTGACCGACCTGGTCGACGACGAGCCCGTCGAGCCCGGCGTGTACGGCCAGCTCCGCCTCGTCATCGACGGCGGGGTCGCCGAGAGCACCGACGGCCGGGTCTGGACCTTCGGCGGCGCCGAGCACCCCGACGGCCCGGAGGCCGACGGGACGCTCAAGTGCCCGAGCTGCCAGCAGACGGGCGTCAAGGTGAACCTCCCCGGCGACGCGCTGGAGATCGAGGAGGAGGCCGTCGTCCTGATGCTCGACTTCAACGTCGCCGAGAGCTTCGGCCACGTGGCGGGACGCTCGGGGAAGTTCATCCTCCGGCCCACCATCACGTCGTCGATGGTCGAGACCAGCGGCGACATCCGGGGAAGCGTGGTCGTCGGGGAGGGCGTCGACCTGCCGGAGTGCGGCGGCGAGCCGCGCTCGGTGGAGGACTTCACGCCCCGGGCCGTCCGCGCCGACGACCCCGAGACGAGCGTCACCGCCGAGGTCGAGGCGGACGACGAGGAGGGGACCGAGGGCTCCTACCGCATGCGGTTCCTCCGGCCCGGCGAATGGGAGATGACGTTCGTCGCCGAGACGGAGTTCGAGGTGGACGGCGGCACCGAGACCCTGACCTTCGAGGCCACCGCCGAGCCGG
>CAYZLN010000112.1:0-6448 GCA_964479295.1 uncultured Gemmatimonadota bacterium | reverse complement strand
CGGCGGCCGCCTGCATCGTCGCGGGGTTCCTGCTCTACGGGGCGAACCAGGCGGTCTACGCGGCGGGGGCGGCCCACGACCTCGCGGGCCGGCTGCTGCAGCTCGACCTCCCGGGGCCGGGCGTGGAGGTCATGCTCTCCGGCTGGGCCTTCGCGGCGGACGTCTCCTGGGAGGCGCTGATCGGTGCCGGGACGATCCTCCTGCTGCGGCGGGAGGGGCGCGAGGCGAGGCGCGCCCTGGCCCGGAGCGAGGAGCGGTACCGCGAGCTGTTCGAGCACTCGGTGGACGGCATCTTCCTCGCCGACGCCTCGCTCCAGATCGTCGAGACGAACCGCTCCCTGCGCGACATGCTCGGCTGGCGGGACGAGCCGCCCCCCGCGCTGGAGGTCACGGACCTCCTGGCCCCGGACGCCCGGGACGACCTCCCCGCCCTGGAGGCCGTCCGGCAGGGGGACGGCATGAGCGTGGAGACCGAGTTCCGGGGACGGGACGGGAGCGTCTTCCCGGTCGAGGTCTCGTTGACGTTCTACGACCTGGACGGCCGGGAGGTGCTCCAGGGCATCGTCCGCGACATCACCGCCCGCAAGGCGCTCGAGGAGAGGCTCGCCCACCAGGCCCGGCACCACCCCCTGACCGGTCTCCCGAACCGGTACCACTTCCGCCAGGCGATCGGCACGTCCCTGGCGCGGCTGCGCCGCTCCGGCGAGCCCTTCGGCCTGCTCTTCCTCGACGTGGACGGCCTGAAGCGGGTGAACGACACGCTGGGCCATCCCGCCGGCGACGACCTCCTCGTGGCCGTCGGGCGGCGCCTCCGCCGGGCCGTGCGCGAGGCCGACACGGCGGCCCACGTGGGCGGCGACGAGTTCACGGTCCTGCTCCACGGCTGCTCCTCGACGGACGAGCTGCGCCGGGCCGGACGGCGCGTCCTGTCGACCGTCGAGGGCCCGTGCGAGGTCACCGGCGAGACGGTCGAGGTCGGCGTCAGCGTCGGAGGGGCCCTGGCCGGCCCCGACGACGGCCCCGACGACGTGCTGGCCCGGGCGGACCGGGCGATGTACCGGGCGAAGGAGGCCGAGCCCGGGGCCGGCGAGGGCGTGCCCGTGGCGCGAACCCCCGACGACGGCCCCGGGGGCTGACCCGGCTCAGCTCCCGCCCGGCGCCTCGTCCCAGTCCTGGACGCTGGAGACGTCGGGCACGCCCCACTCCTCGCCGCTCCAGCCGGCGAAGCCCTCCATCCGGAAGAGCCAGAACCCGCTGACCTTGTCGCTGATCCCGATCAGTCCGTCGTGGTTGCGCACGTCCACCCCGAAGGCGCCGTTGCAGATGTTGTCGGCGCAGGCGCCGGTCTTGTGCCGGCCGTCGAAGGTGTCGAAGTAGCCGACGGTGAACGGGTTCTCGGGATCGCGCATGTTGAAGACCTGGAGCCCGTCCTCGTAGGCCGCCACGAAGACGTAGGGCCATCGCACCTCGTGGTTGTGCGACAGGTTGCGCCAGTCGGCGGTCCAGGCCGAGACGGGCAGCCGGATGTTCTCCTGCTCCCCGTCCAGGGCCGGCTGCAGGTCGAAGATCCTCAGCGGGGCGTACTGGTATTCGGTCTCGCCGACGAAGTACCGTCCCCGGGGCCCCGGCGTGATGGTGTGGCCCCACATGACCCCGGGCACGCCGGTGACCGTGGCCAGGAGCTGCGGGGCCTGCAGGTCGGTGATGTCGAAGACGAACCACCCGCCCCCGCCCCCGCCGTAGAAGCGGTCCTGGCCGCTCTCCGGGTGCCAGCCGACGTAGAAGTCGTGGTACCCCTGGTAGCCGAGGGCCTCGGCGAGGGGGTTCTCCGGGAGGCGGATCTCGGCGACCTTGCCCTGGTCGTCGGCGCCGTCGAGGAACTCGGCCATGTCGAAGACGGCGGCGTGGTCGCCGGTGGTGGTGGCGAAGAGGAGCGGCCGCCCGTCGGAGTGCTTGTAGGTGAAGATGTTGTGGAACCCGCCGGTCTCGGGATAGGTGATGCGCCCCTCCTCCTCCACCTCGCCGTCGGGGAGCTCGGTGACGTCGAAGACGATGGCGCCCAGGTCGGCGTCGGGCCCGCCCTGCTGGAACTGGAACGACTGTACCACGTAGTAGCGTCCCTCGTGCGCGAAGTACTTCACGTCGGGGGCCCGCCCCCGGTGCAGGGCCTCGTTCTCGATCCGCCAGTCCCAGACGACCTCCGGGTTCTCGGGGTCGTCGAAGCTCACCGCGGTGACCCCGAACTCGGCCCGGCGGGCGACGTACGCCAGCCGACGGTCCGGCGCCTGCTCGAACTCCATGTCCGCCGCGGTCCCCTCCGCCCCGAGCGGAACGTGGGCCACGACCTCGACGTTGTCGCTTCCGCGCGGCGTGGGCAGCGGGTCCTGCACCTCGGGGTCGCCCCCGCCCTTCGGGGTCATCTCCTCCTGGGCGGCGAGCCCGGCGGGCCCGAAGACGGTGAGGCCGGCCAGCAGCGCCAGCAGGATCGTCGCCGCCCGGGCCGTCCGGCCGGGGGAGGCGGGGTCGGAGAGGATGCGGTTCGTCATGAGTCCTCCGTTCTGGCGTTCTCGGTGTCGATCGAAGCTCCGTCCGTGCCGGAGGCCCGGCTCCGCGGCGGTCGGCCGCGGCCGAGGCCCGAGCTGCGGCGGTCGACGGCGCCGATCAGCCGCCGCCCATCTCCGGCATGCCGCCGCCGTCGACCCCCGCGCCCTCGGGGCCGTCCTCCCAATCCTGGACGCTCGAGATGTCGGGCACGCCCCAGCCCTCGCCGCTCCAGCCCCGGAAGCTCTCCATCCGGAAGGCCCAGAAGCCGGTGGCCATGTCGCTCACGACGATGAGGCCGTCGCGGTTGCGCACGTCGACGCCGAAGGCACCGTTGCAGATCTCGTCGGCGCACATCCCCGTCTTGTGGGGGCCGGGATAGGTGTCGTAGTGGGCCACGGTGAAGGGGTTGTCCGGGTCCATCATGTTGAAGACCTGGAGGCCGTCCTCGTAGGCGGAGACGAAGACGTAGGGCCAGCGCATCTCGTGGTTGTGGGCCAGGTTGCGCCAGTCGGGCGTCCACGCCGAGAGCGGGAGACCGACGTTCTCCGACTCCCCCTCGAGGGCCGGCTGCAGGTCGAAGATCCTCAGCGGGGCGTACTGGTACTCGGTCTCGCCCACGAAGTAGCGTCCCCGGGGGCCCGGCGTGATCGTGTGCCCCCACATCACGCCCGGAACGCCCGTCACCGACGCCACCAGGTTCGGCGAGGCCGGCTCCGTGACGTCGAAGACGTACCAGCCGCCGGCGCCGCCGCCGTAGAAGCGGTCCTGTCCGGACCCCGGGTGGTAGCCGACGTAGAAGTCGTGGTAGCCGGTGAAGCCCGCCGCCTCGCTCACGGGATTGTCCGGCACCGGGATCCGGGCGACGAGCGTCGAGTCCTCGCCCTCCACGACCCGCTCCATGTCGTAGACGTTCGTGTGCTCGCCGGTGGTGGTGGCGAAGAGGAGCGCCCGGCCGTCGGAGTGCTTGTACATGAAGATGTTGTGGAATCCGCCGGCCGACTCGGGGTTCTCGATCCGAGCGACCTCCTCCGGGGCGTCGTCCGGGAGGTCGGTGACGTCGAAGACCACGGCCCCGAGGTTCGCGTCCGGGCCGCCCTGCTGGAATTGGACCGACTGGACGACGTAGTAGTCGTCGTCGATCCGGAACTGCTTCACGTCCATCGCCCCGGTGCCCCGGTGGAGCTCGACGTTCTCGATCCGCCACCGATGGATGACCGAGGCGTTCGCCGGGTCGGAGAGGTCGACGACGTCGAAGCCCGCCTCGCCGAACATCCGGGAGACGTAGGCGTAGGGCCGGGTCGGCTCCTGCTCGAGCTCGATGTCGGAGACGGTGAACGGAGCGCCGAGCGGGACGTGGTCCACCACCTCGATGTTGTCGCTCCCGCGGGGCGTGGGGAGCGGGTCCTGGACGGGGGCGTCGCCTCCGCCCCGCCCCGGCGTCTGGGCGCCGAGGGCCGCGGGGGCGGCGAGCCCGACGACCAGGAGGGCGGCGGCCACCGCGGCGAGCGCGGCGGGCCCGGTCGCGGGGCGTGCGAAGACGAAGGTCGGGGATCGTGGTGTCATCGTGCTCTTCCTCGCTGGTGGATGAGTGTCTCGGGGATCAGCCCGGGCCGTCGCCGGACGGCTCGACGTGGACGACCGTCTTCATGCCGGCCTCGAGGTGCTCGGCGATGTGGCAGTGCAGCATCCAGTCGCCCGGCTCGGTGAACTCGACCAGCAGGTCCACCGTCGAGCCGACCGGCACGATCGCGGTGTCCTTCCAGGCCAGGTTCTCCCGGGCCACGCCGTCCTGGGCCAGCACCAGGAAGCGCTGTCCGTGGAGGTGGATCGGGTGCTGCATCGGATGGAGGGAGCCGGGGTCGTTCCTGAGACGGATCTTCGCCACCTCCCCCTCCCGGAAGGTCCAGTCGATCTCCATGTTCTCCGCCCCGGTCCCGGGGTCCCGGAGCACCCACTCCAGGCGCTCGCCCGAGGAGGCGTAGTTCATCATCGGCATGGCGTCGTTGAACTCCACCGGCGGGCTGTAGAGGGTGTCGAGGGCCATCATCCGGCGGATCACCATGGGCAGCCCGTCCCCCTTCATCGTCAGGACGAGCTCCTCGTCCGGCGGCCGCTCGAGGTGCGACCGGTGGGGCTCCAGCGCCTCCCGGACCTCCTCCACCGTCCGCTCGGCCCGAAAGCGATCGCCGTGGTCGGGCCGCGCGGCCTCGTCGCCCACCCGGACCCGCGCCAGCGTGTCCACCCGGGGGTAGAACTCCGCGCGGAAGTGGTTCAGGGCCTGGATGCTGTTGACGAGGTGCGCCGTGCCCGCCTCGGGGAAGCGGACGTCGACGACGTAGCGCTCGGCCGGGGCGATGACGAGCTGGTCGACCCTCTGCTCGTGCACGAACCGCCCGATGTCGGCGGCCACGAGCTTCATCGACGCGCCCTCGAACTCCAGGTTGAAGGTCCGGGTGTTGGAGGCGTTGGTGAGGTAGAAGCGGACGACCTCCCCCTCCTCGACCTGCGTCCGCCAGTCGGTGCGGCCGTTCACCAGCATCACGTTGCCGAACCGGCCCATGAGGGCCTGGGCCGCGGCCTCCCGGCCCCAGGGGAAGAGGCCCTGGTCGTCGATCAGGAGGTCGTCGAGCATGAGCACCTCCTCGCGGTTCACCGGCGGGAGGTACCCCTCGCCGGCCTCCACGCGGATGTTGCCGTAGAGGCCGGCGTCCTGCTGGACGTCCTCGCGGTGGTGCGGGTGGTACCAGTAGATCCCCGCGTCCTTGAACCGGACCCGGTAGGTGAACGACTCGCCGGTCTCCACCAGCTCCTGGGTGACCCCGGGCACGCCGTCGAACCGGTTGTCGATCCGCACGCCGTGCCAGTGGATCGTGCTCGGCATCCGGATGTCGTTGACGAACTCCACGACGATCTCGGCGCCCCGAGGGACGCGGAGCAGCGGGCCCGGGTACTGGCGGTTGTAGCCCCACATGGCGAAGGTCCGCCCGTCGACGGTCCGCCGGACCGGGCCGGCGCGGAGGGTCAGCGAGTCGCCGTCCGAGAGCTCGACGGTGCGGCGCGGCTCGGCCTCGGGCAGCGAGTCCGGATCCGCGTCGGCGAGGGGCAGGAACGGCGAGACGCCCGGGTCGAGCCGCCGCAGGCTCGGCAGCATGGGCATGTCCGTCTCCATCGGCGGCATGCGCCACGACGGCCCGTCCGAGGGGATGGTGTCGGCGGCCGCGGCCCGACGCTCGTCGTGGGTGGCGTCCCCCGGGTCCGGCAGCGGGCCGGCGGCGGACGCGAGGACCGCGGCCGCCAGGACCGCGGCGTGTCGCGGACGGACCCTCACGCCGGCCGGCGCCGGGCGACGGGCCGCTCGGGCGCGGAACGGAGCCTCACGGCCGGGGGTCCAGGCACGGCTCCCCCGAGAAGGGTCCGTGGCCGGCCATGGTGTGCATGCGACCGCTCGGGGACCGGGCCGACAGGACGATCGACTGGCTCCACTCCTCGACGTCGGCCGAGCTCTCGGCCGTGACGAAGATCAGGAACTTGTTCCAGGCCACCTCCCCGGAGACCCGGCCCGACCCGCCGACCGCGCCCAGCCTGGTGTGCCGGTCCAGCTCGGGGGTGGCGGCCCAGACGACGTACGTCCCGTCCGAGAGCGCCGGGAGGCCCTCCACCGCCACCTCGACGTGGTGGCGATAGCTGCCGTCCTCCGACAGGGCCACGCCGAAGGGAGAGGACGAGAGCCGGAGGGTCATGACGCCGGAGCCGCCCCGGGCCCGGCGCGTCGAGGCCATCTCGATCCGCTCCGGGTCGACGCCGGCGGCCCCGGAGACGACGTGCGCGCCGGCCGGCACGGCGCAGGCGTCCGCGTCGCCCGCCGAGGGCGGCGCCCCGGGCGGGCCCGCGGCCCACGCCGGGC
>CAYZLN010000111.1:0-6456 GCA_964479295.1 uncultured Gemmatimonadota bacterium | reverse complement strand
GGGCGCGGCGGCGCTCCTCGGGGATGCGGCGCTCGTGGTCGGCGCCGGGCCGCTGCTCCGGGGGCACGTCCTCGCCTTCCGATCGTGCCCGCTCCGACGCCGCCTGCGATCCGGCGGGGCGGGCGTCGTGGCCGGCCGCTCCCCCGCCGCGGTCGGCCCCGTCCCCGCCTGCGGGACCGCCGTCCGAAGCCGCCGCCTCGCGCTCGGCCCACGGGTCGCGGAGGTGGACGATGCGGTTGAAGGCGAGGCCGGCGCCTGCGGCCGAGGCGTCGGTGTCCGGGGCGCGTACGAAGTAGCCCTGGCGGTAGAACTGGTACCGGGCGCCGACGTCGTCGTCGAGGACGCCGGGCTCGATCCGGCTCTCCCGGAGCACCTCGAGGGACCCGGGGTTCAGGTTCTCCCGGAAGTCGTCGACCCCCGCCTCGGGGTCGGGGACGTCGAAGAGCCGGTCGTAGAGCCGGACCTCGCAGGGCACCGAGGCGCGGGCCGGCACCCAGTGGATCGTGCCGTCGGGGCTCCGGCCGTCGGGGGCCGAGCCGCCCCGGGTCTCCGGGTCGTAGGTGCAGCGCAGCTCCGCGACCTCGCCGGTCTCGTCGTCGCGGACCACCTCCTCGCAGGTGACGAAGTAGGCGTGCCGCAGCCGCACCTCGCGCCCGGGGGCCAGACGGTAATAGCCCTCGGGGGGGTCGAGGCGGAAGTCGTCCCGCTCGACGTAGAGCTCCCGGGCGAAGGGCACCTCGCGCGTGCCCTCCCGGTCGACGTCCCGGGGGAAGGTCGGCGTCTCCACCGTCTCCGCCTCGTCCTCCGGGTAGTTCTCGATCACCAGCTTCAGGGGCCGGAGGACGCACATCACCCGGGGGGCGCTCCGGTTGAGCTCGTCGCGGACGACGTGCTCGAGCTTCGAGATCTGCACGCGCTGCCCGGCCCGCGACAGGCCCACCTCGTCGCAGAAGCGGCGCACGGCCCGCGGCGGGATGCCCCGGCGGCGGAGCCCGGCGAGGGTGGGCATCCGGGGGTCGTCCCACCCCTCGACGTCGCCTTCCCGCACCAGGCGGCCGAGCTTCGTCTTGCTCATGATCGTGTAGTCCAGGTTCAGCCGCGAGAACTCGTACTGCCGCGGCCGCGGGTCCCAGCTCCCGGGCTCGGAGTCCGGCCCGTCGGGGCGGGTGTTCTCCACCACCCAGTCGTAGAGGGCCCGGTTCTCCTCGAACTCCAGGGTGCAGAAGGAGTGGGTGATGCCCTCGATGGCGTCGCCCAGAGGGTGGGCCCAGTCGTACATGGGGTAGATCGGCCACTCGTCGCCGGTGCGGTAGTGGTGGCCGTCGACGACCCGGTAGATGACCGGGTCCCGCAGCTTCATGTTCTCGGCCGCCATGTCGATGCGGGCCCGGAGGACGTGCTCGCCCTCGTCGAACTCGCCCTCGCGCATCCCCCGGCACAGCTCCAGGCTCTCCTCGACGGGGCGGTCGCGGTAGGGGCTCGGCCGGCCCGGCTCGGTCACGGTCCCCCGGCGCTCGCGGATCTCTTCCTCCGGGAGGCTGTCCACGTACGCCTTGCCGTCGCGGACGAGCTGGAGCGCCAGCTCCCAGTAGCGGCCGAAGTAGTCCGACGCGTACCGGATCGGCCCCTCCCACTCGAAGCCCAGCCACCGGACATCGCGGGCGGCGGCCTCGACGTACTTCTCCTCCTCGGTGAGCGGGTTCGTGTCGTCCATCCGCAGGTGGCAGACGCCGTCGAACTCCTCGGCCACCCCGAAGTCGGCGCAGATGGCCTTGGCGTGGCCGATGTGGAGGTAGCCGTTGGGCTCGGGGGGGAAGCGGGTGCGCACCTTCCCGTCGTGCTTTCCCTCGCGGACGTCCCGGGCGACGATCTCGCGCAGGAAGTCGCGGCGGGCGTCGGGCGGCGTCTCGGGGTCGTCGTGTTTCATGAGGGCCGAAGATCGAGGGTCGGAGCCCACTGGGCGTATCGAGAGGAAGGGAGGCCGTCTTCCGCGACACAGAATCTCTCGTCCAATCTGCCCGTCACGGGCGTCTGGCCCAAGGCCGGATCAGCGGTGGCGGGCGGCCAGGGTCCGGTTCACGAACGCGCCGACCCGCGCGCCTCCCTCCTTTCGTCCAAATATCTGAAAGGGGTACGTTCACAACGAACGCCGAAACCGGAGAAGTCAGACCGGGAGAGGGGGAGATCTGGTGGCCGAACGCATGTGTCGGCGGGACGAGGCCGTGGGATGCGAGGACCCTCGAGGAGCCCGAACCCGACACCCGGGGACGGACTGGAGGTCGGCCGTCGCTGCCGCACGCCGGGCGAGGGCGATCCCCGCTCACCCGTGAGGTAGTCATCCGGTGAAACCGAGCGGTCCCGGTTCCGCTCCGCCCGCCGTCACGGGCGTCGCGGCGGTGCTCGCGTCGCTCGGGTTCGTGATGGCGTCGGCCGAAGCCCCGCAGGCCGCTTCCACGTCGGGGGTCCTCCCCGCGCCGTCGATCCCGGGCCCGCCCGGGCGGACGGCCCACGCCGGGCCGTGGCGGCTCTCCGCCGATCCGGTCTTCTCCGTCGGCGGCTCTCTCGCTCCGGGCCCCGCGAGCTTCGGGGACGTGGAGGACGTCGTCCGGCTGAGCTCGGGGGAGGTGGTGGTCGCCGACGCCCGGGCCGGCGAGCTCCGCTACTTCGGCAGCGACGGAGAGTGGCTCCACAGCGCCGGCGGCAGGGGGCCGGGCCCCGAGGAGTTCCTGTCGATCGCGTCGATCGGACGTTGCTGCGGCGACTCGGTCTTCGTCTTCGACGGGCAGAAGTCCTACCTGTCCGCGTGGGCGCCCGACGGGAGCTTCGGCCGCACGGTCCCCCTCTCCGACGTCCGGTCCGGGCGGTTCCTCCCCCGGAGCTTCGCGTGCGGCGACCGCGGCACGCTCGCCTTCGTGCACAGCCGGCAGCCCGAACCGCCCGGCGAGGAGGGACCGCATCGGCCGCGGGTGCCGATCTCCGTCGTGGGGCCCGACGGCGATGTCCGGGAGCTGGGGACGTTCGCCGCCACCGAGAGATACTTCTTCCGGAACCCGGACGGGACCGGGACGGACCGGCCGCGCCCGCTGGGGAAGCGGACCTCGGTCGCGGTGCACGACGGCCGGATCTTCGTCGGCACCGGCGACGCCTTCGAGATCGCGGTGTTCTCGTCGGACGGCGAGCGTGTGGGGACCGTCCGGGACACCGCCATCCGGGTGGAGCTCACCGGGGAGCGGCTGGACACGTACGTCGACCACCAGGTGGGTGTCGTCGAGGACGACCGCCGCCGGGCCGTGCGGCGCTTCCTCGAGGGGCTCGAGCACCCGGACCGCGCTCCGGCCCATCTGGACCTCGTGGCCGGCGACGACGGCCACCTGTGGGTCGAGGAGTTCCACCTTCCCGGCCAGCCTGCCACCTGGCGGGTCTACAGGCCCGGCGACGGCCGGGTGGCCAGCGTCGAGATGCCACGACGGTTCACGCTCATGGCGGCGGGAGCGGATTACGTCCTCGGCGTCCGGAGGGACGAGCTCGACGTCGACCACGTCCGGATGTACCGGATCCTCAGGGAGTAGCCACCGCGCGGCCCCCGTCCACCGCGGCCGGGTCCGGTCGCCTCCTCCGGACGCCCCGCGGCCGGGGGCACGGGTGGCTCCCGGCCTGGCCCCGGCTGGCGACGGCGCCGGGGCCGGCGGAGGCCGCCGCCCGTCGACCCGGCGCGGGCGCCGCCCGTGTTGCAGACGCCGCGTCGTCCCTCCTACCCTATCCTCTCCTGGACGGCGAGCGCGCCGGGGTCTCCGGACCGCCGGGGGAGCCGTCCGCCGGGCCAGAGTGCCCGGGGCGCGAGCCGGTCCGCCGCACTCCGAGAATCGACCCGCCGAGAGAAGAGCCCGTATGGCCGACAAGCCCGACGACCTCATGGACAAGCTCACCTCGCTGTGCAAGCAGCGGGGGTTCGTCTTCCAGTCGTCCGAGATCTACGGCGGCGCGGGGTCGGTCTACGACTACGGCCCCCTGGGGGTGGAGCTGAAGCGGAACCTGCGGGACGCCTGGTGGACGGAGATGGTCACCTCCCGCGAGGACGTGGAGGGCGTCGACGCCGGCATCCTCATGCACCCGAAGGTCTGGGAGGCCAGCGGCCACGTGGAGGGCTTCACCGACCCGCTGGTGGAGTGCCGCAACTGCCACCGACGCTTCCGGGCCGACGAGCTGCTGGCCGAGGAGGGGGAGGAGGAGGGCCCGCCGGGCAGCCCCTCGCCCGAGGCGCTGGTGAACGACCCCGAGGTGGAGGAGCGGCTGGCCGAGACGCAGTGCCCGGTCTGCGGCGTCACCGGCGAGTTCACCGAGCCCCGCGAGTTCAACCTGATGTTCGAGACGCACATGGGGGCGGTGAAGGACGAGGCCTCGGTGGCCTACCTCCGGCCGGAGACCGCCCAGGGCATCTACGTGAACTTCCGGAACGTCCAGGAGAGCGCCCGCCAGAAGGTGCCCTTCGGCATCGCCCAGATCGGCAAGGCGTTCCGGAACGAGATCACCCCCGGCAACTTCATCTTCCGCACGCGCGAGTTCGAGCAGATGGAGATGCAGTACTTCGTGAAGCCGGGGACCGACGACGAGTGGCTCGACCGGTGGAAGGAGCGGCGCATGGCGTGGCTGGAGGGGCTCGGCATCGACCCCGACCGGCTCCGCTTCCACGAGCACGGGCCCGACGAGATGGCCCACTACGCCAAGGAGGCGTGGGACGTCCAGTACCGCTTCCCCTTCGGGTGGCAGGAGTTCGAGGGGATCCACAACCGCACGGACTTCGACCTCAGCCGCCACCAGGAGCACTCGGGGAAGAAGATGCAGTACATCGACCCGTCGCGGGACGAGCGCTTCGTCCCCTACGTCATCGAGACCTCGGCCGGGCTGGACCGCACGCTCCTAGTGCTGCTGGCCGACGCCTACCGGGAGGAGGAGGTGGAGGGCGACACGCGCACCGTGCTGTCGCTCCACCCGAGGCTGGCGCCGATCAAGGTGGCCGTCTTCCCCCTGGTGAAGAAGGAGGGGATGCCGGACGTGGCCCGGGCGGTCACCGACGACCTCCGGGGGCGCTTCGCGGCGTTCTACGACGAGTCGGGCTCCATCGGCCGCCGCTACCGGCGGCAGGACGAGGCCGGAACGCCCTTCTGCGTCACCGTCGACGGCCAGACGCTGGAGGACGACACGGTGACGGTGCGCGACCGGGAGACGCTGGAGCAGGTGCGCGTGGCCATCCCCGAGCTCGGGGACCACGTGGAGGAGCGGATCCGGGGCTGGGACGCGTCGTGAGCCGGGCGGCCGCGAGGGGCTCGACGGCCGGCGGCCGGGCGCCGACCTCCGGATCCGGGCCCGCCGGGGGGGAGTGGTGACCCGATGAGCCGGCTGGCGAAGGTCGTGGCCGGGGCCGCGGCGGCGGGCGCGTACCTGTGGGGGATGAAGCGGCGGAACGCCCGCCTCGAGCGGCCTCCGCTGCGCGACTTCGAGGGCCATCCGTATACGGAGTGCGGCCTCACCCTCGCCGACGGCGCCGGGATCACGTACGTCGACGAGGGCGGGGGCCCGCCGGTGCTGATGATCCCCGGGGCCGACGGCGTCAAGGAGACCTGGCGCCACCAGATCCCCGCCTTCGCCAGGGAGCACCGGGTGATCGCCGGGGACCTGCGGTCGGAGTTCCCGGGGGACGCCGACTTCGACCTGTTCGTGCGCGACGCGGTGGAGCTGCTGGACGCGGCGGGCGTGGAGTCGGCGGCGGTGGTGGGCCAGAGCCTGGGCGGGCCGGTGGCCATGCGTCTGGCGATCCGGCACCCGGAGCGCGTGCGGGCCCTGGTGCTCTCCAACACCCTGGCCCGGGTCAGCTACGAGCACGTGGGCCTGGACCGCACGCTGCTGGCGCCGGTGGCGATGGCGTCGACGCGGTACCTGCCGACGGCGCTCTCCCGGGCGGCGGCGAAGGTCTGGAGCCGCCACGCGGTGTGGATCTTCGACGACTCGCCGGGGGGCGGGAACGTCGTGGAGTACGCGCTCCGGACGGGCCCCCGCACGGTCCCGCCCGACGTCTCGTCCCGGCGGGTTGAGCTGTTCAAGGGGCTCGACCTGCGGCCGGAGCTCGACCGGATCCGGGCCCCCACGCTGGTGGTGAAGGGGCCCCGGGACGCCTACACGCCGCCCCGGTGGTCGCGGGAGATCGCCGCCGGGATCCCGGACTCGGCCTACGTCGAGATCCCCGAGACCGGGCACTGCTCCCACGTCTCGATGCCGGGCCGCTTCAACCGGCTGGTGCTGGACTGGCTGGAGGCCGTGGAGGAGCGCCTGGCGGAGGAGGCGACGTCGTGACCGGGCGACGGGGCGGCGCTGGGCGGAGGGAGGCGACGACGTGAGCAGCGAGAAGGGCCTCTTCTCCTCCCGCTACGGCACCATGCTCGCCATGGTGGGGATGGCGGT
>CAYZLN010000110.1:4854-6496 GCA_964479295.1 uncultured Gemmatimonadota bacterium | reverse complement strand
CCCATGATCCACGAGACCCTGAGCTACACGGTCCCCACCAGCTCCGTCCCCGCCTGCCGGCAGGCCATCCGCGAGCTCGTCGAGCACGTGCGGAAGGAACAGCCGGGCACGATCCTCTACACCGTGCTGGAGGACGCCGAGGACGAGGAGACCACGTTCCTCCATCTGGCCGGCCACGAGTCGCCCGACGCGCGCCGCGATCACCACGAGTCGGAGGCGCTGCAGCTCTTCGTCGACCTGGTGTACCCGGCGACGAAGAACGGCATCCACCTGTCCGAGCACAAGGTGGTCGACCGGCTCCCGGACCGGGCGGAGCGGAGGGTCCGCGTCCACCGCTGACTCCCCCGTGCGCCGGGCCTCCGCCCGGCCGACCCCACGGGGCCGCGCCCACCCCCGCAGGCCCGGCGACGGCCTGACCGTGAGCCTCCGCCGACGCATCCGCGAGGGGACGCGGGCCCCCGACCGAAAGCGGGCGTACGTCCGCGACCTCTTCGGCCGCATCGCCGGCCGCTACGACCTCACCAACGACGTCATGTCCTTCGGCCTCCACCGCCGGTGGAAGCGCCGCCTCCTCGACATGGCCCACCTCGAGCCCGGCCACCGCGTCCTCGACCTCGCCGCCGGCACGGGAGACCTGGCCCTCGGGGCGCGCCGTCGGACGGGCGGGGAGGGGACGGTGGTGGCGGCGGACCTCACGCCGGAGATGATGGAGGTGGGCCGGGAGCGTCCCGGGGCCCGGGAGGTGGCGTGGGTCCGGGCCGACGCCCTCGAGCTCCCCTTCGGCGGCGCGAGCTTCGACCGCGTGGTGGTGGGCTACGGCCTGCGGAACTTCGCCGACCTGCCGGCGAGCCTGCGCGAGATCCGCCGCTGCCTCGCCCCCGGAGGGCGGCTGCTGAGCCTCGACTTCGCGAAGCCGCCGGACCGCCGCCTCAGGAAGCTCTACCTCCGCTACCTCGAGGCGTCGACGACGGCGGTGGGCTGGCTCCTGCACCGGGACCCGGAGGCCTACCTCTACATCCCCGAGTCCCTGCGTCAGTATCCGTCACAGGAGGGGCTCTGCCGCGCCCTGGAGGAGGCGGGCTTCCGCGAGTGCGGCTGGGTCGACCTCGTCTTCGGGACGATGGCCATCCACTTCGCCCGGCGTCCGGCGGGCGGGGAGCTGCCCGGATAGGGGAGATCCGGCCGGGGAGGCCGGGGGACAGGGGCCGAATGATCTGCCCGGGCGGGGGGCGGCCGACGCTCGCTCAGCGCGGGCGGGCCCGTCCGCCGGGCGACGATCGGGGCGTCGGCTCAGCTCTCCCCGGACTTCCAGAGCGTGATCTGCCGCTTCCCGTCCTCGCTCTCCTCGAGCCGGGCCCGCAGCGTGTCGCCGTCGTCGAGGTCCAGATCGTCGCGCATCTCCTGGGGGATGGTGATCCGCCCACCGCTGCCCACCGGAATCTCCGTGTGATATCGTACCCGGTAAATGCCCATACTCGCGCCTCCAGGAAGCCTGTTGTGTCGATGCGCCGCACGATCCGCCGGCCGGTGCCGCGGGGACGATCGTAAGCCCCGGGACTCGGGTGCGTTCCCCGAAGGGCACGGACCCGCGGGGAGGAAATTGCAATCTTCGGTCCAGGGCCCGGGACCCGGCCGACCGCGG
>CAYZLN010000110.1:3621-4754 GCA_964479295.1 uncultured Gemmatimonadota bacterium | reverse complement strand
CGGCCGGCCGCCCTTGTCCGCCGTACGTCGTCGCGAGCACCTTCTGCCGGGCGCCCGCCGAGGACGCCTCGCCCGAACTTCGATTCCAGCCCCTCACGGAGAGAGCGTGCCCCCGAGCGACAGCCCCCCGACCGTCCGGATGTCCGACGTCGGCAAGCAGTTCGGCGACACGGTCGCCGTCCGCGACCTCGACCTGATCGTCCCCCGCGGGTCCATGTACGGCCTGCTGGGGCCGAACGGCGCGGGGAAGACGACGACCATCCGGATGATGCTGGACATCCTGGGCCCGGACGTCGGGACCGTGGAGGTCTTCGGGCGGCGGATCGACGACGAGGCCCGCTCCCGCATCGGGTACCTCCCCGAGGAGCGCGGGCTCTACCAGAAGATGGACGTCCTCGACCAGATCGTCTTCCTGGCCGTCCTCAAGGGGATGGACCGGGGCGAGGCCCGGCGGGCCGGCGAAGAGTGGCTCGAGCGGATCGACCTGGCCGACTGGTCCGACTCGCCCCTGGACGAGCTCTCCAAGGGCATGCAGCAGAAGGTGCAGTTCATCTCGACCATCATCCACGAGCCCGACCTGCTGATCCTCGACGAACCCTTCAGCGGGCTGGACCCGATCAACGTCGACCTGCTCCGGACCATCGTGCTGGAGCGCAACCGGGCCGGCACCACCGTCCTCCTCTCCACACACATGATCGAGGACGCCGAGGATCTGTGCTCCCGGGTCTGCATGATCGCCGGCGCCCGCAAGGTGCTGGACGGCGAGATCGACGAGGTGAAGGCCGGCTTCGGCGGAAGCGAGGTCGAGGTGGAGCTGGCCGGCGACCCCGGGGACCTCTCCGGCGCGCCGGGCGTCCTCGACGTCTCCCGCGACGACGGTCGCCTCCGCGTCCGGGTGGAGGGGGAAGACGACGCGCAGGCCGTGCTCCGGCAGGCGCTCGACGCCGGAGCCCGGGTCCGGCGGGTCGAGACCGTCCAGCCCTCTCTGCGGCAGATCTTCCTGGAGATGGCCCGAGAGAAGGGGATGGAGGAGGAGGCCCGGGGGGAGGAGGGCGCCGCGGCCGCAGGAGCCGGCCTCCCGGGCGACGGGCCGATCTCCCCGCCGGGCGCCGGGCCCGGGGACGACACGACGG
>CAYZLN010000110.1:0-3521 GCA_964479295.1 uncultured Gemmatimonadota bacterium | reverse complement strand
TGGGCCATCCTGCGGCGCGAGTACGTGCAGCGGGTCCGGAACAAGTGGTTCCTCATCACCACCCTGGGGTTCCCCCTCCTCTTCGTGGGGATCATGTTCGTCTCCGGCTACATGGCCGCGGAGATGGGGGGCGACGACGCCCTCAGCCTCGGCGTCGTGGACCGGGCCGGCGTGGAGGTGCCGGAGCTGACGGACCGGCTCGCCGAAGCGGACTCGGCGCTCCGGGCCGAGGCCGTCGCCGACCCGGACACCGGGGCGGCCGCCGACCTGCCCGGCCTGCTGAGGACCTCGCCCCACGACGCTCTCCTGGTGCTGGAGCCCGAGGTGCTCGAGGGGGAGCCGGCCACCCTGCTCGCGCGGACGAGCGTGAGCCAGCGCCGCCAGCGATCCATCCGGGACGCGGTGCGCCAGGCCGCGGTCCGGGCCGGCCTCCAGCGGGCCGGGATCGGCGGTGACGAAGCGACCGCCGTCTACAGGAGCAGCCGGGCCGACCTGCGGGTGAGCCGGGTCGACCAGGAAGGGGAGCAATCGCAGGAGATCCTGGCCGCGCTCGCCCTGTTCTTCACCTTCGCCCTCTACATGATGTTCATCATCTACGGCCAGATCATCACCCGGGGCGTGCTGGAGGAGAAGACCTCCGACATCGTCGAGGTGCTGGTCTCCACCGTCCGGCCGTGGGAGCTCATGCTGGGGAAGGTGCTGGGCATCGGGGCCATGGGGCTCACCCAGATCGCGATCTGGTCCGCGACGCTGGGCCTGGTGGCGGCGTACGGGATGGTGGCGAGCGCGCCGGCGGTCGCGCAGATCCAGGGCCAGCTCGCGGGCCTCTCCGGCCCGCTTCTCGAGATGGGGATCGCGTTCGTGGTCTTCTTCATCACCGGGTACTTCCTCTACGCCTCGCTCTTCGCCGCGGTGGGGGCCGTCGTGGGCGACCAGGACGAGGTGCAGCAGATGTCCTTCGTCCCGATGATGCTGATCATCCTCCCCTTCTTCCTCGCCTTCATGGCCATCGAGATGGGGACGGTGGAGAGCACCTGGATGACGGCCTCCTCCTACTTCCCCTTCTTCACGCCGATCCTCATGGTGGTGCGCGTCACGATGGGCGCGGCCCCGGCGTGGGAGGTCGTCGCGTCGGTGGCCCTGATGCTCGTCTCCATCGTCGGCGTCGCCTGGGTGGCGGGCCGCATCTACCGGGTGGGGATCCTCATGAAGGGCAAGCGGCCGACGCTGCCGGAGCTGGTGCGCTGGGTCCGCTACGGCTGACGGACGCGACGGTCCGCTCCGCTACTCGCGGGCCGGGAGCTCCTCCAGCAGGGCGATCTGCTCGTCGCTTCGGGAGGGCACTTCGTGGCACTCCCGGCAGCGGGCCTCGTAGGTCTCCCCGCCGCCGACCTGGATCGTCGGCCCCTCGGCCGGGGCCGGGCTGCCGTCGACGAGGCGCTGGTTCCGGGTCGCCAGCTCGCCGCAGCGGACGCAGATGGCGTGGAGCTTGTCGATCTTCTCGGCCACCGCCAGCAGCTCCGGCATCGGGCCGAAGGGCTCGCCCCGGAAGTCCATGTCGGTCCCGGCCACGATCACCCGCCGGCCCTGGTCGGCCAGGGCATTCGCCACGCCGACGATGCCGCCGTCGAGGAACTGGGCCTCGTCGACCGCCACCACGTCGGTGTCCGACCGGACGTGCTCGGCGATCTCCCGCGACTCGGAGATGGGCACCGCCTCGACCACCGTGCCGTCGTGCGAGGTGACCTTCTGGACGCCCTCGTAGCGGTCGTCGAGGTGTGACTTGAAGACGCGGACGCTCTTCTCCGCGATCGTGGCCCGCCGGACCCGCCGGAGGAGCTCCTCCGACTTGCCGCTGAACATCACCCCCGTGACGACCTCGATCCAGCCTTCGCGGCCCTCGGGGAGCATCCTCATCCGCCCCCCGATCGATCGATCGCGCCGGACGCCGGGACGGTTGGCGCCGGGGCGGTCACTCCAGCGGCTCCGCCTCGTCCAGGAGCTCGAGCAGCTCCCGGTCGTCGAGCTCCCGGATCTCGCGCTCGGCCTCCGCCACGTCGCCGCTCTCGTGCGGGAGGAACCGGGCCCGCTCGCGCGACTCCGTCAGACAGAGGAAGAAGATACGCGCCGAGGCCTCGGTCCCCGGTTGGCCGCCGGAGACGTACACCTCCCACTCCCGGAGGCCTTCGTCGTGGAACGTGCGCCGCATGAGCGCGCCTACACCTTCACCGAGGTCGCCAGCAGCTCCCGGAGGTCGCCCTCGTCGAGCTGCTCGACGGCCTCCGACGGCACCTTGGAGACGCCGGCCGGAGGCTCCGTGTAGCGCTGGGGCTCGCCCGGGTCGTCCAGGCACCGGAAGATCACCTTGAGGCGTCCCGCCTGCGGGCCCGTGCCGGCGTGGAGGCATGCCTCCGCCTCCCAGCGGCGGCCGGAGGGGCTGGTGAACTCCACGGTCTCGCTCTTCGCCGCCCCGTCCAGCCGGAGCAGCAGGTTCTTGATCTGCTCGACGCTCCTCATCTCTCTCCCGTGGGGTCGTCGTCGGCCGTCGTCGGGATCTGCGAGCACGCCCCTCCCGACGCCGACTCCGGAGGGCGCCACAAGCTAGACGCGACGGCTCCCTCCGACAACCGCGCTCGACCGGCCCGGGGCGGGGGTGAACTTTCGGAACGCTACTCCACGTAGTACCTTGGGCCCGCTCGTGCATCTTTGCGGCGAGGCGCGACACGCGCTACATAGCGGAGACGGAGGCTCCGCCCCGCGACCGCCAGGCCGACTCCAACCCATGGACGACATGAGACCCGACGACAGCGAGAGCGAGAGCGCCCAGGTGCACGGACTCGACCCGTGGGGCCTCAACCAGGTCGAGCAGCTCCTGCTCGGAATCTCGGGGGTCGAGTCGCTGAAGCTCGTGCCCAACGGCCACGGCGGCGTCGACGAGGTCCACGTGCTCAGCCGCAGCGACCTCAGCCCCAAGCAGGTCGTGCGGAACATCGAGTCCGCGCTCCTCGCCGAGTTCGGCCTCCAGATCGATCACCGCAAGATCTCGGTGGCTCAGGTCGAGAAACCCGACATCCACCCGGAGCCCGACCTGGGGGAAGAGGCCACGGACGGGCACCCGGCGGCCGAGACGCAGGACCTCGAACCCGTCGCGTCCGAGGGGATGCGCCGGCTGCTGCTCGACGCCCTCGAGATCGACCGCCGCGCCGGGGACCGCGCCGTCTGCCGCGTCACCCTCCACGACGACGACACGACCTACGAGGGGGAGGCGGAGGGGCCCGACTTCTCGGGATCGAGGCTCGACGTCGCCGCACGGGCCGTCCTGAACGCGCTCAACGAGGCCACCATGGAGGACGTCACGCTCCGCCTGGAGGGCACCTCCCGCGTCGAGGTCCAGGACCGCGAACTCGTGGTGGCCGTCGTCCAGGGACAGGAGAACCGGAGGTCGGTCCCCCTCGCCGGCGTCAGCATCATCGAGGATTCCCCCGAGGAGGCGTCGGTCCTGGCGTGCCTGCACGCGACCA
>CAYZLN010000109.1:0-6509 GCA_964479295.1 uncultured Gemmatimonadota bacterium | reverse complement strand
GGGGAGGTCGGTCCGGCGGGAGCGTACGCGGGCCCGGCGTTCCCGGCGGTCGGCCCCGCGGCGGCGGAGGCCCAGGAGCGCCCCGACGCCGACCGGCGCCGGCAGGGCCCTCCGTCGTGGGGCGGGATCGCCGCCCTCCGGGTGGCCGCCTCCCAGCCCGATCCGTTCGACTTCCACGACCGCGGGCCCTACCGCGACGACGTCCCGCGGCCCGCCGAGCACCTGGGCTACCCGCTGGGCAGCCTCGTGACCCCCCATCACCGCGTGGTGGACTACTTCCGGGCGCTGGCCTCGGCGGCCCCCGACCGGGTGCGGCTGGAGACGTACGGCCGGAGCTACGAGGGGAAGCCCCTGCTGCTGGCCTTCGTCTCGTCGGAGCGCAACCTGGACCGGCGCGAGGAGATCCGCGACGTCGTCCAGCGGCTGGCCGAGCCGCGGGGGGTGAACGAGGAGACGGCCTCCCGGCTCGCGTCCGAGGCCCCGGTGGTCGTGTGGCTCGACTACGGCAACGACGGCAACGAGACGGCGAACGTCGAGGCGGCCATGCAGGTGGCCTACCAGCTCGTGGCGGGGCAGGGCGAGGAGACGCGGCGGCTGCGGGAGAACGCGCTGGTCGTGCTCAACCCCGACCACAACCCCGAGAGCCACGACCGGCACGCGGCCTGGTACAACGCCTTCGGGGTCGGGGCCGCCGCCCCCTCGGCGATGGAGCACGACGCCCCCTGGGGCGTGAGCACGAACAACAACCACTACCAGGTCGACCTGAACCGGGACGGCTGGGGCCTGACGCAGCGGGAGAGCCAGGCGGTGGCGGCCCAGGTGCTCCGATGGCGGCCCCAGGTCTTCGTGGACCACCACGGCCAGACCGACCAGTACTTCTTCCCGCCGCCCACCCCGCCGGTGAACCCCGACCTCCCCGAGGCCCACGACGCGTGGTACGAGACCTTCGGCCGGGGCAACGCCGAGGCCTTCGACCGGCACGGGTGGCCCTACTACGTGCGCGACGTCTTCGACCTCCACTACCCGGGCTACTTCGACTCCTGGCCGGCCCTCCACGGCGCGATCGGGATGACGTACGAGACCGACGGGGGCGGCGAGCGCGGGCTGCGGTGGCGCCGGGACGACGGGTCGGTCGTCACCTTCCGGGACGGGATCGCCCGCCACTTCGTCGCCTCGCTGGCGACGGTGGAGACGGCCGTGGAGCACCGCACGGAGCTGCTGGAGGACTTCGCCGGCTTCTTCCGGAGCGGGCTCGAGCGCGGCCGCGACGGCCGGCCGGCCCGGGCCTACGTCGTCGAGCCCGGCCCGGACCCGCGCCGCTCGGCCGTCCTCGCCGCCACGCTCCTGCGCCACGGGGTCGAGGTCCAGCGCGCCGTCTCGGCCTTCGAGGCCGCCGGCGTCCGCCACGCCAGCGGCGACGCCGGGATGCAGAGCTTCCCGGCCGGGAGCTGGGTGATCGACATGGCCCAGCCCGAGGCCCGGGCCGCGGCCACCTTCCTGCGACGGGACGTGCCCCTGGATTCGTCCTTCGTCCGGGAGCAGGTGGCGACGTGGAACCGGAACGCCCGCCGGGGCGCGGACGCCCCGCGGGAGGGGTACGAGTTCTACGACGTCACCTCCTGGTCGCTGCCGCTGGCGATGGGGGTCGAGACGTGGGCGCTGGACGAGGCGCCGGAGGTGGAGACGGAGCTCGTCGCCGTCCCGCCGGAGGCCCTCTCCGGCTCGGGCGGCTGGGCGGACGCGATCCCCTTCGGGACGCCGGGCGTCGAGGGAGGCGTGACCGACGAGGTCGGGGGGACGTCGCCGGAGGCGCCGCCGCGGGCCCGGAGCGCGTACCTGTTCGGCCCGGAGCGGGGGGGGGCGTACCGCCTGCTGGCCGGGCTCCTCCGGGAGGGGTACAGGGTGGGCGTCTCGACCCGGCCGCTCGTGGCGGCGGACCGGGAGCTCCCGAGGGGCACCTTCGTGGCCCGGGTCGGCCGGAACCCCTCGTCGCTGCACGACCGGATCCACGAGCTGGCCCGGGACGCGGGCGTGGAGGTGACCGCCGCCCACACCTCGTTCCCGGCCCGGGGCGACACGGGGCCGGGCTCGGAGACGGTCCGCGCGGTGCGGCCGCCCCGCGTCGCGGTGGCCGCCGGCGAGGGGGTACGCACCACGGGCTACGGCCACACCTGGTTCACCCTGGAGCGGCGGCTCGACTATCCCTTCACGCCCCTCCGCCTGGAGAGCGTGGCCTCCGGGGCCCTGGAGGGCCACGACGTCCTGGTCGCGCCGGGCGGCTCGCCCTCGGCCTACCGGCGGGAGCTGGGAGCCGAGGGGCTCGACGCCCTGGAGGGATGGATCGACCGGGGCGGCGTGCTCGTCGGCTGGCGCGGAGCCGCCGTCTTCGCCGCCGACGCCGGGCTCACCGGGGCCGGCCTCGTCGCGAGGGAGGCGGCCGGGGAGGGCGCCGTCGACACCGTCCCGCCGCAGGAGCGGCTCTCGCAGATCGACGGCCTCCCGCAGGAGCGGACGCCGGTGCCCCCGGTCGTCAGCCCGACGGCCGATCCGGGCGCGCTGGTCCCGGTCCCGGGGGCCGTGCTCCGGGCCGAGCTCGACCTCACGCACTGGCTGACGCTGGGCTACGGCCGCGCCGACCTGCCGGTGCTGGTCGACGGCGACGACCAGCTCGGCCTCAGCCCGGCCGGCAGCAACCCGGTGGTCTTCCCCGAGGAGGGGGAGCTGGTGCTCTCCGGCTTCACGTGGCCGGGGAACACGGCGCGCCTGCTCCGGGGGACCGCCCACGCCGTCACCGAGCGGAGGGGCGACGGCGGCGTGGTGCTCTTCGACACCGACCCCAACTTCCGGCTCGTGTGGCGGGCCACCACCCGGCTCTTCGCCAACGGCGTCTTCCTCGGGCCCGCGTTCGCCGGGGACGGAGGCGGCGGGTACTGACCGTGCAGGACGGGGACGCGCCGGACGGCCGTGACACCGTCCCGGCGGACCCGGGGGGCGGCGCGGGCCCCGGCCCGACGCGCCCGGCCGGCGGGGAGCTGGACGAGGCGCTGGCGGACCTGCGGGCCGCGGATCGGGCCGCGGCCCAGCTCCTGGGCGTCGCGTCCTTCCTCGCCGAGGAGCCGGTTCCGGCGTGGCTGGCGGCGGAGCACCCGGACGCGCTGCCGGGCCCGCTCGCGGAGCGCGCCCGGGCCGGCGAGGAGGCCGTCCTCGTCGTGGCGGCGGAGCTGGCCGAGCGGGGGCTGGCGGAGGTCGGCGACCGTCGGCTCCGGGTGCCCGGCGACGTGTCCGGGGCCGTCCGCGAGCGGATGAGCGTCCGGGAGCAGGGGGAGTTCGGGGCCGCCGCCGCTCACCTCCTCTTCCGCGCCTTCCCCGACCGCGTGGGCCGCCCGGAGGACGAGCGCCGGAGCCGGCGCCTGGCCCCGCACGTGCTGGCGGTCGCCGGCCACCCGCGGGGCGGCGGCCGGACGACCGCGGAGGTGGTCCACACCCTGGCCCGGCTCGGGGCCTTCTTCCGCTCGGAGGACGAGCCGGAGCGCGCCGAGGCCTCCTTCCGCCGGGCCCTCGAGGTCGCGGAGCGCGGCGCCCCCGTGGAGGGGCCGCTCCGGGCCGTGCTCGCCGACGAGCTCGCCAGCGTCCTGGCCGCCCGGGGCCGGGAGGAGGAGGCCGCGGAGACGGCGGCGCGGGCCGTGGAGCTGGCCGAGGAGACCGTGGCGCCGGACTCCCCCCAGCTCCCTCTGCTGCTGAGCAACGCCGCGACCACCTACCGGGAGGTCGGGGAGGCCGCCCGGGCGGCGCGCTGCTTCCGGAGGGCGCTGGAGGCGGCCACCGCGTCCGGGTCCGAGGCGGCGCGCCCCCTGGTGGCGGAGCTGCTGGCCGGGCTGGCCGACGCCGAGATGGCGCGGGGGCGGTGGGAGGCGGCGGAGGACGCCGCCGAGCGGGCGCTGTCCGCCGCCGAGGAGGCCTGGGGGGACCCGCATCCGCAGACGGTGCGGGCCACCTGGATGCTCGGCGACGCCCGCCGTGAGCGCGGAGAGCACGCCGCGGCGGCCCGGCTCTTCCGGCGGGCGCTCGAGGCGGAGGAGGAGCTCCACGGCGGCGCGCATCCGGCGGTGGGACAGAAGGCGGTGGGCCTGGCGCGGCACCTGGAGGCCGCCGGCGACGTCGGGGCGGCCCGGGAGGCGTACCGGAGGGCGGCCGACGCCTTCGAGGCCTCCCTGGGGAGCGACTCGGAGCCGGCCCGGGCGGCGCGCCGCCACCTGGAGGAGCTGGGGGCCGACGGCGGCTCCTAGCCCCCCGGCCCGTCGATCTCCGTGGTCAGGGGCACCACCTGCGGGGCGCCGGCGTCGGGGCCGGGGCCCGGGTGGGAGGTGATGCGGACCGGCCAGCCGTAGGCCCGCTCGACGATCCGGCGGGTGAGGACGTCGGGGGGCGCGCCCTCGGCCACCGCCGCCCCCTCCCGGAGCATGAGGAGCCGGTCGGCCACCCTCCCGGCGGCGTTCAGGTTGTGGGTGACGAGCACGACGGTCACGCCGTCGGCGGAGAGCTCGCGCAGCAGGGCGAAGATCTCCATCTCGTGCCGGATGTCCAGCGAGACCGTGGGCTCGTCGAGCACGAGCGTGTCGGGCTCCTGGGCCAGCGCCCGGGCGATGCGGGCGAGCTGTCGCTCGCCGCCGGAGAGGGTGGAGACGGGACGGCCGGAGAGCCCCTCCAGGTCGCAGCGCTCCATCGCCTCCGCCACGGCCCGCCGGTCGGCCGCCCCCTCCGCCCGCCAGGCGCCCAGGTGGGGGTATCGCCCCATGGCCACCAGCTCCCGGACCGAGAGCGGGAAGGCGGTCTCCTCGTGCTGGGGGACCACCCCGATCCGCCGGGCCAGCTCGCGCCGCCCCCAGTCCGACACCGGCCGGCCGCCGTGCGCCACGCGCCCCTCGTCGGGCTCCAGCCCGCCGAGGATGAGCTTGAGGAGGGTCGACTTGCCCGACCCGTTGGGGCCGATGACCCCGTACAGCTCCCCGGCCCCGACCCGGAGGTCGAGGTCGCGCACCGCCGGCCGCTCCGAGCCCGGGTAGGTGAAGGTCACCGACCGGACGTCGTAGACGGCGGCGTCCCCGCCGCGCCCGTCGCCCGCGTCGGTCACGTCCGCCCCCCGGCGTCGTCCGGCCCGCCGTCGGCGCGATCCCCTCCGTCGCCGCCCCCGGGCGGGACGCCGCGCTCCCGGACGAGCAGGCCGACGAAGAGGGGCACGCCCACGAGGGCCGTCACCACCCCGACGGGGAGCTCGGCGGGCTGGACCACGACCCGCGCCGCCGTGTCGGCCGCCACCAGGAAGACCGCGCCGGCCAGCAGGGAGGCCGGCAGGAGGAACCGGTGGTCGCTCCCCCAGGCGAGCCTCACCGCGTGGGGGACGATCAGGCCCACGAAGCCGATGGCGCCGCTGACCGCGACGGCCCCCGCCACGAGCAGCGAGGAGACGAGGTAGACCGCCCGCTTCACCCACTCCACGCGCGTTCCCAGGTAGAGGGCGGTCTCCTCGCCGACCGCCAGGAGGTTCAGGGGGCGGGCCAGGGCCAGCAGGAAGAGGGCGGCCGGGACGAGCTGGGCCGCCAGCAGGCCCACCGACCCCCAGTCGGCGCCCGAGAGGCTCCCCATCATCCAGAAGACGGCGGACCGGAACGTCTCGGCGTCCCCGAAGGTGAGCAGCGTGAGGATGACGGCGTTGAAGAAGGCGCCCACCACCACGCCGGCGAGCAGCAGCACCCGCGTGTCCAGGGCGAGCCCCCGGCCGGCCGCGACCCGGAGGACGACGACGATGGCGAGCACGGCGCCGCCGAAGGCGGCCGCCGGGAGCACCCAGGCCCCCGCGGCCACCCAGCCGAGGACCACCGCCGCGACCGCCCCGACGGCGGCCCCGCCGGAGACCCCGAGCACGTAGGGCTCCGCGAGGGGGTTCCGCAGCAGCGCCTGCAGCACCGCCCCGGCCAGGGAGAGGGCGGCGCCCACGAGGGCCGCGAGGACGGCCCGGGGAAGCCGGATCCCCAGGACGATGGCCCGGGCCGTGGCGTCGCCGTCCCCGGCGAGGACGGCCAGCAGGCGGTCCGGGCCGATCGCGGCGGGGCCCAGCGCCACGGCCCCGGCGAGAGCCACGGCCAGGAGCAGGCCCAGGAGGAGGTAGCGCAGGAGATGTCGGCGCACGGGTCCCTTCCCGCGAAGGGCGCGGATCGTGCACGGCCGGGGCCGGTCTCCTGACTCGAGGCGGCGCCGCTCGCCTTCCCGGGCCGTCGTCGGCCCGACGTCCCAGTGGCGTTCCGAGCGGGGACGGGCGAAAGGCCCTCGGCCCGGAGTTCGTCCCGGACGCCGTGGGCCCGTCGCCCGCGTGCCTCTCACAGTGGCGGGGCCGTGCCGGACTCGCACCGGCTTCCCGTTCACCCCGGCCGTGATCGCGTCGGAGGCCAGCATAGCGGGTGGCGATCGCCGAGGGCAAGACGGCCGCGGCGGCGCCGGCGCAGCGGGACGGT
>CAYZLN010000108.1:0-6608 GCA_964479295.1 uncultured Gemmatimonadota bacterium | reverse complement strand
CGCAGCTCGTGAAGAAGAAGTGCGCGACCCAGGCCGTGCCCCGGAGGTCGTCCGTCCGGAGGGTGTCGCCGCCCTGGTCGAGGAGGGCGAAGCCGGGCGCCTCCCACAGCACCGGGAGCTCCCCGTCGGCGCCCGCGTCGCCGCAGGCCGATGCCGAGAGGGCCAGCGCCGCGACGATGGCGAGCGTTGCGGGTGTGCGGAAGCGGGGCATGGATGTCGTCCCGGGCGGTGGAGGAGAGGCACGGGCGCGGACCGCGACAGCGGCCCGAGGCCGCGCGGCGTGTCTGTCTTCAGTCTCCCGCTCGCCGTTCCGGCGGGCAAGGGCGGGACCCGTAGGAGCAGAAGACACAGCAGTCGCCCGACCGGGGCCGCAGCACGGCGCCGCAGGCCGGACACTCCCACGAGACCAGGCAGGCGTTCTCCGGCATCGGTCTCTCGCTCTCCGACTCGCATCGGGGACAGGTGAGCGTGCCGGTGGTCGGCGACCTCCGATCCCCGACGCCGTTCCGACGAGACGCGCCTCCGGTCGTCAACGCGACCCGCTCTGCCGCAGACGCGGCCGGAAGCCCGCCTCCTCGATGGCGGCGGCGATCCGGTCGGCGCCCACCTCCGACGGGTCGTACTCCACGGTGCAGCGGCCCTCGCCGGTCGCCTCGTCGTACTCGGCGTCGGCCGACGCGACGCCGTCCAGCTCCTCCACCGCCATCTCGGTGGCCAGCGCGCAGCCGCCGCAGGTCATCCCCTCGACATCGAACTCGGCGGTAGCCAGCCGCGCTGGGCCCGCGTCGGGATCCGCCGCTCCCGCCCCGAGCCCGGCCGCGCTGTCGGCCCCTGTCGTCGTCCGCGTCTGCCGGGCTCCCCGCCCGTCCGCCTCCGCTCCGTCGCTCCCGTCCTCCCCGGAACAGGACGTTCCGGCGAGCGCCAGGCCCACGGCCAGGGCGGCCACCGCGGTCAGCAGGCTCCCCGACGTCGACCGGGCCCCCTCGGTCATGCCAGTCCCTCCGTCACGTCAGCCAGGTGGACCAGGTGGGAAACGTAGCGAACAGCAGAACCAGGGCGGCGGAAGCCCACAGCAGGGCCCGTTCGCGCCTCCGCTTCCGCCGGGCCTCCGCCTTGGTCTCGCAGGCACCACCCTCCTCGCAGCTCCGGGGCGGGCGGGCGTAGGCGCCGTAGAAGCCGAGGCCGAGGAAGAGCACGGCGCCGCCCAGGAACCAGGGCCGGAGCGGCTCGAAAGTGCTCGCCAGCCCGGCCCCGACGCCCAGCCCCACGTAGAGGATCGGCCCGACGCAGCACAGCGCCGAGGCCAGGGCCGAGCCCACGGCCCCGAGGCTGGAGAACAGCGTCGCCCGCTCCACGGTTCGACCTCCCCTCGGGGTCAGGCGTGCTTGAGGAACTTCGCCAGCGCCCCCTTGAGGCTCTCCAGCGCCTCGGCCGCGTCGCCGTGCTCCACGCTGTCCCGGACGCAGGTCTCCATGTGGTTCTCCAGGAGCTGGCCCGCGGCGCTGTTCATGGCCTTCTTGGCGGCGGCCATCTGCACCAGGATGTCGTCGCAGCTCTTCCGGTCGTCGAGCATCCGCTTGACGCCCTCGAGCTGGCCCTGGATGCGGCTCAGGCGGTCCTTGAGCCGCTTCTCGACCTCGGGCTCGAGGTAGACGTCGGAGGCGGTCCGGGTCGGGGGCATGGCGTCCTTCGGTTCACTGGATCGGGGTCGGATCGATGCACGGAACCCAGGATAGTACCCCCGGGGGTATCACGCAAATACCCGAGGGGGTATAATGAAGGGCGAGAGAACGAGGAGCGGTCGGTCGACGTGGACGCCCTTCGTCGGGATCCGGGCGAGGTGTCGGCGGTCCGGGGGACGTCCCGGCGGGACTCCTCGTGCTCGGAGTCGTTCAGCCCGGGAGGCGAACATGAGGAAGCTGATTCTCGCCGTGCTGGTGGCCGTGGGGGCGTCGGCCCTGCTGGCGAAACCGGCCGCCGCCCAGGTGAAGCAGGTGGAGATGAACATCGCCGGGTATCTGTGCGGGTTTTGAGTGTACAACGTCAAGGCGGCCGTGAGCCGCCTCCCCGCCGGCCCGGAGTCCGACCGGATGGAGGTCACCGACATCGAGACCGGCCACTTCGTCTTCCCGCCGGTCCCCGGTGAGCCGATTCGCCACGACAGCCTCCACGAGGCCCTCGAGGGCGCCGGCTACGAGATGACCGGGTCGCGGATCGCCGTCACGGGCAGCCTGGCGGCCGACGGCCGGCTCGAAGCCCTGGAGAGCGGCCAGCCGTTCGTGCTGACCGACGGCCCGGAGCTCGGACGTCTGCGCGAGGCGACGTCGGCCGACGACACGGTGAGCGTCTACGGCGCCTGGACGGCCGGCGCCGGGGCCGACACCGTCGCGGTCCTCCGGTGGGCGCGGGGGACGGAGGTTCCCGCGGGGGGCGGGGGGGAGCGGTGAGCCCGTGGGCGGCGCTCCTCCTTCCCCTGCTGCTTTCGCCGGAAACGGCCGATCTCCCCGCCCCGGCCGACACGACGCCGCCGGCCGTCGACCCGGTGCGGTCGACGTCGGGGCCGGCCCCGTCCCTCCGGCCGATTCGCACCAACACGCCCGGGACGGGGGTCTTCATCGGGAGCGGGCTGGTGCTGCGGACCTTCCACGACCGCGAGTCCGGAGACGGGGAGGAGCTCTCCACCTGGAGGGCCGTGGCGGACTACCGTCACACGCCCGCCACGCACTGGGTTCTGGGGGTCCGGGCGCCCTGGGTCCTGGACCGGAGCCTGGAGGGGCCGGCCGTCGGGAGCGTCTCCGCTTCCGGTGTCGGTGACGTCGCGCTGTCGGTGAAGCACCGCTTCTTCCGCAGCGTCGGCCGGTGGTCGGACCGGCACATGGCCGCCGAGCTCGAGGTCGAGCTTCCCACCGGTGAGGGCGTTCCCCCCGCGGCGGCGGGACTACCGGCCGACCGACGGCACCGCCTCGCGCCGGGCTCGGGCTCGGTGGACGTCGTCGCCGACCTCGTCTACCAGGAGGGGCGGCGGCGCTTCGTGTACGGCGGCGACCTCTCCCTCCACCTGAACACCGAGGGGGACGGCGGCTACCGGTTCGGCCACGAGGTGCGGCTGAACCTCGACCTCGAGTACATCCTCTTCCCGCTGGAGTATCGGCGGCCGGGCGACGAGGTGTTCGTCCTGCTCGAGACGACGCTGCGCCGAAAGTTCGCGGACGAGGTCGGCGGCCGCCCGCTGGAGCGCACGGAGCGGGTCGACCTCCTCCTGGCCCCGGCCGTCCAGCACGTGGTCTCCGACCAGCTCCTGGCCAGCGTCTCGGTCCAGCTCCCCGTCATCTCGGACGCCGGCGACCCCCCGGCCCCGGCCGGGCCCGGGGGGCTGGAGAAGGACCTGAACCTGCTGGCCGAGATCCGGTACGCCTTCTGACGTCCGGTGGTCGACTTCCTCCTCACGGCGGCCGGCGTCGCCGCCGACACCGTGACCTACCTCGTGGCCTGGTGGGGCCTCCCCGTGTGGGCGCTGGCAGGAACGGTCGTGTTGCAGCGGGTGGCGCGGGCCTGGCCTCTGGAGGGATGGGCGCAGGCGGAGAGCGCGCCCCGGCGCCTGTCCGGCGCCTTCCTGCTGGCGGTGGCGCGGCCCTTCGGACGGACCGACGTCCGCCTGACCCTGCGCCAGCTCGGGCACCGGCCGGGGGCGACGGCCGTCTACCTGGCGGCGGGCCACGGGTTGACGCTGTACTATTTCCTCCTCCTCGGGCCGCTGCTCGGCAAGGACGTCCTCCTCTCCCACGCGGTGGGGATGTCCGCCTTCGCCGGGCTCGCGGCCGGGCTCATGGAGCTGCTGGGTCCCGGCGGCGAGGTCGCGCCCGTCGGGGGGACGGGCCCCGGGCCGTCAGGATCCGGGGACGCGCCCGGGGGGGACCCCCCAGGAGCGGCCGGCGCCGACGACGGCCGGTGGAGATGGCGATCCCTCGCGCTCGGCGAGGGGGGGCGCTTCCTGGGCTGGTCGCTGTGGGGGCTGGCGGTCGGGGGCCTGGTGGGCGCTGCCGGCCTCGCCGCCCCCGGACTGCACCTCGTCGACCTGCTTCCGGGCACGGGCCTCGCGCGACAGGCCGTCCACGCCGTGGCGGGCGTCCTGGCGGCCGTCGTCACCTTCGTGTGGCCGGTGGCCGCCCTCTTCGTCGGCACGTTCCTGTGGAAGGCCGGGCTGGCCCACGCTGGCCTGGTCGCCTTCTTCTGCGCCGCCACCCTGGCCCCCCAGCGTCTGCGGCTGTACCGGGAGGTGTGGGGAGCGGGCCGGACGGTCCGGTGGACGGCGGCGCTGGCCCTCGCCGCCCTGGCCGCCGGGCTGCTGGTCGCCGTCCTGTTCGGCCTCGGAGGGCTGGAGATCCGCTACAAGCTGGTCCCGGGGCAGCTCTGGCGGCCGTAGCCCGCAGCGTGGCCCTCGGCTTCCGTCGCTCCCGCGGCCGCCCTCAATAGCTGGCGAAGACCGAGCGCTCGCCGTCCTCCGCGTCGAAGGCGACGACGTCGTAGGACTCCTGTCGGCCGCCGACCTCCATGCCGGGTGAGCCCGCCGGCATGTCGGGGACGGCGATTCCCGTGATGTCCGGCCGCTCGTCCAGCAGCCGCCGGACCTCGTCGGCCGGAACGTGGCCCTCCACGACGTAGCCGTCCACGACGGCCGTGTGGCAGGCGAAGAGGTCCCGGGGCACGCCGCGCTCGTTCTTCGCGGCCACCAGCTCCTGGGAGCCCAGGTCCTCGGCCTCGACCCGGAAGCCCTCCTCGCGCATGTGGTCCACCCACGCCGCGCAGCAGCCGCAGGTGGCCGTCTTCAGGACGTGCACGACGGGGCCGTCGGCCGCGGGCTGCGACGACGCCTCGTCGCCGGACGCCTGGGTCCACGCCCAGACCCCCGCGCCGAGGGCGAGGGCGGCGACGACGACGGCGATCTTCCTGGGGTGGGACATCTCTTCTCCTCGTCGGGGTGCACGGGCTCGAACCCCGGAGGTCCGGTCCCGTTCCGACCTACGCCGGGGCCTCCTCCGCATACCGCCCCGGGTCGCGCTCGAAGCGGCGCCGGCAGCCCTCCGAGCAGAACCGGTAGGTGCGCCCGCCGTGGGTCGTGGTGGGCGCCCCCTCCCCGGTCTTCATCCCGCAGACGGCGTCCCGCTCCTCGCCGGATGCCCCGAGCCCCGACCGGTAGACGCCGTAGAGGAACGCGGAGAGGCCGAGCGCGACGAGGTTCAGCCAGAAGGTGTAGTCGAGCCGGAAATAGCTCTTCGCCGTGGCGCTCTCGCCCTCCACGACGCTCGGGATGATGTCGAGGGCGGCGAAGAGCTGCTCCATCAGGAAGCCGCTGAAGGCCATCGTGACGAAGAAGACGGCGAAGACGTAGAGCGTGACCCGCCAGCCGTAGTACTTCCGGTAGACGTTGAGCACCGGGACGGTGATCAGGTCGGAGTAGATGAAGGCGATCACCCCGGCGAAGCTCACCCCGCCGGTCCACAGCGCCACCGCGAAGGGCACGTTCCCGATGCTTCCGACGAAGCTGATCACGGCCACGGCGACGCCCATCAGCGCGTTCTCGGCCGACGCCCACAGCGAGTCGCCCCCCAGGAAGAGGGTGTTCCAGACGGACTGGGGGACGAAGACGATGACGAAGCCCGAGATCAGGAAGCCCGCCACCACGTCCTTCCAGATCATCGACCACTCCTTCCGGTACCGGTTGCCCAGCCGGTACCAGCCGCTCCGGGAGAAGATCACGTCCCGCCAGCCGCCCCGGCCGGCCCGCTCCTGCTCGAACGTCTCGCGGCAGCCCGGGGAGCAGAAGCTGAGGGTGCGGCCGTCCACCTCCAGGGTGTAGGCGTCCGACCCTTCCATCCCACAGACCGGGTCGTCGCCGTCCCCCTTCCGGCGGTCCTCCTCGGCGAGCCGCTCGCGGGCCTCCTCGAAGACGTCGCCCGGAAGCGTGAAGCGCACCAGGAGGGCCATCACCAGGATGAGCACCAGCCCGCCCAGGATCTCCGCCGCCAGGAACTCCCACCCGAAGAGGATGAGGATCATCAGGCCGAGCTCGACGATGAGGTTCGTCGAGGCGAACATGAAGGCCAGCGTGTTGACGGCGTGCGCGCCCTTCCGGAACAGTCCCTTGGCGATGGCCGCCGCCCCGAAGCTGCAGCCGCTGCTGGCCGCCCCGAACGCGGTGGCCTTCGCCAGGGCCGGCAGGTCCGGGTCGCCCAGGAGGCCGGCGATCCGCTCCTTCGAGACGTAGACCTGCACCCAGCTCGTGACGATCAGGCCCATGACGATCGCCCAGCCGGCGGTCCACAGGAAGCCGGTGCCGATGCGGAGGGCCTCGAGGAGTTGGGACGTGAGCGCGGTCACGGCGTCATCCGTTGCAGCCGCTGTGCGGAAAGGAAGGCCCTCGGTGTGGGACGGCGCGGCCAGCCGGGGCCCTCGCTGGCCAGGGGGCCGTTGCCGCCGTCAGCGCTGCTGCCCGTCCACGAGGAGTGGCAGGCCGGCCCCGCCGGTGAGCCGGAAGCCCCCGTCCTCCGCGAGACTCACCAGGCCCGAGAGGAGGAACAGGTCCCTCCAGTCCCGGCCCTCCGTCGGAA
>CAYZLN010000107.1:5571-6654 GCA_964479295.1 uncultured Gemmatimonadota bacterium | reverse complement strand
CCCGGACCTCCGCGCCGAGAAGCCCGTCTTCGCCGTCCTGGCCGAGGGCCGCTTCGGCCTCGAGGGGTCGAAGACCGCCGCCTCCGCCGTCCGCTACCTGCCCGACCGGGTCACGGCGATCCTGGACAGCGAGCACGCGGGCGAGACCGCCGACGAGACCCTCGGCTACGGCCGGGACGTCCCGGTGGTGGCGGACCTCGAGGGGGCCCTGGAGCGGAGCCCGGAGCCCCAGGCGCTGCTCATCGGCGTCGCCCCCCAGGGCGGCGACCTGCCCGACGCGTGGCGTCCGCTGCTCCGGCGCGCCATGGAGGCCGGGCTGGACGTCTGGAGCGGCCTCCACGTGCGGCTGGCCGACGACCCCGAGCTGCGGCGGACGGCCGAGGAGGCCGGCGTACGCCTGCGGGACCTGCGGGAGCCCCCCTCCGACCTGCCGGTGGCCACGGGCCGGGCGGCCGGCACCCGGGCCCACCGGGTGCTCACGGTGGGGACGGACTGCAACGTGGGGAAGATGACGACCACCCTCGAGGTGCTCCGGGAGCTGGAGCGCCGGGGGCGGGAGCCGGCCTTCGCCGCCACCGGCCAGACCGGGATCCTGGTCTCCGGGTGGGGGATCGCGGTGGACGCCGTGGTCGCGGACTTCGTGGCGGGCGCGGCCGAGACCCTGGTGCTGGAGGCGGCCGGGGAGCCCGGGGCCGCCCCCCGGCCGGACGGGACGCTGCCGCCCCGCGACCGGGGGAGCGGAGGTCGGGGAGCCGCGGCCGGCGGCGAGGGGGTGGACGGAGGCCCCGAGGTCGTCCTGGTGGAGGGGCAGGGGTCCCTGCTTCACCCCGGCTACTCGGGGGTGACGACGGGCCTGCTGCACGGGTCGATGCCCCAGTCGCTGATCCTGTGCTGGATGCCGGGCCGGGACACCATCTACAGCGGGAGCTACGACTGGGTGGAGATCCCGCCCATCGAGGAGGTCGTGCGGCTCTACGAGGAGGCGGCGTCCTGGGTCCGCCCCCCGGAGCCGTCGCGGGTGGTGGGGATCTCCTGCGCCACCTACGACCTGGGGGAGGACGAGGCGCGCCGCCACGTCGAGCG
>CAYZLN010000107.1:0-5471 GCA_964479295.1 uncultured Gemmatimonadota bacterium | reverse complement strand
CGCCGCCGGGCTCGTCGGCCGCCTCCTCGGCCAGCACCGCGTGGCCCGGGAAGCGGCCGCGGATCAGCTCCACCACCCGCCGCTCCGCCTCCCGGTCGACCTCCGTCACGAAGTCCGACCGGCCCTTCTCGGCCCAGCCGTCGCCGCCGGCGTCCGGCCGTCGGGAGCGGTGGACGTCGGCGGCCGCCCGGGCGGCGTCGGTGGCCGCCTCGAGCAGCTCGCGGTCGCGGTCGTCTGCGTCGGGAAAGCCCGTCATGCGGCGTCTTTCCTGCTTGCTCGGGGTCGGGAGGAGGCCTAACTTAGCCGCCGGCCGCGGGTGCCTCCACCGCGGCGAGGGACGGCGGAGCCCCCGCTTCCGGCGGCGCCGGACGCACCCCCGCGCCGCGGGCGGACGGCTTCCGGCCGGCCCTTTTCGTATGCACGGGGGCGTCCCCGCACCGAGCCGTCATCCGATCCCATCCATCCCCGGAGCGATGGACGAACGCGAGCGCGTGTTCAGCGGCATCCAGCCGACCGGCGAGCTGCACCTGGGCAACTACCTGGGGGCGGTGAAGAACTGGGTGTCGCTGACCGAGGACTACGAGTGCATCTACTGCATCGTCGACCTGCACGCGATCACGGTCCCGTACGAGCCCGACCAGATGCCCGACCGGGTCTTCGACCTGGCGGTCTCGCTGCTGGCCGCGGGGCTGGACCCGGACCGATGCACGCTCTTCGTGCAGTCGGCCGTCCCCGAGCACACCGAGCTCGCCTGGATCCTCAACACCGTCACCCCGCTGGGCGACCTCCGGCGGATGACGCAGTTCAAGCAGAAGGCGGCCCGGGAGGAGTCGGTGAACGCCGGCCTCCTCAACTACCCGGTGCTCCAGGCGGCCGACATCCTCCTCTACCGCGGCGAGCGGGTGCCGGTGGGCGAGGACCAGCTCCAGCACCTGGAGCTCACCCGGGAGGTGGCCCGGCGGTGGAACGGCCGCTTCGGGGAGTATTTCCCGGAGCCCGAGCCGCTGGTGAGCCACGCGCCCCGCATCCTGGGCCTGGACGGGGCGTCCAAGATGTCGAAGTCCGAGGGCAACACGATCCCGATGCTGGCGGACGAGGAGGAGCTGCAGAGCACCGTCGGACGGGCGGTGACCGACCCGGCCCGGGTCCGTCGCGACGATCCCGGGAACCCGCACGTGTGCAACATCTTCGCGCTCCACGACCACTTCTCCACCCGGGAGGAGCGCGACGAGGTGGAGGTGCGCTGCCAGACGGCCGACCTCGGGTGCGTGGAGTGCAAGCGCCGGCTCGCCTCGAACGTCGCCGAGGAGCTCGCCCCGATCCGGGAGCGGGCCCGGCAGCTCGAGGACGACCCGGACCGCGTGTACCAGATCCTGGAGGCCGGCGCCGAGCGGTGCAGGGCCATCGCGCGGGAGACGCTCGAGGAGGTGTACGACCGCATGGGGCTGGCGCGGAGGAGGACGTCCGTGGCCCCCGGCGGGTGACGCGGCCGTGGAGATGACGTTGGACCCGGCGGCCGCCGCGATCCTGCCGGCGTGGACCGAGTCGCTCAGGCTGCCGGTTCTCGGCCGGCTCCTGCTCGCCCTCGCCCTGGGCGCGGCGGTGGGCCTCGAGCGGGAGCTGTCCGGGAAGCCGGCGGGGCTCCGCACGAACATCCTCATCTGTGTCGGGGCGGCCCTCTTCACGGAGCTCTCCCTGGTGGTCGCCCACGAGTTCGCCGGCCACGGGCTGATCCGCGCCGACCCCGGCCGCGTGGCGGCGCAGATCGTCTCCGGCATCGGCTTCATCGGCGCCGGCACGATCCTCGTCTCCCGGGGCAACGTGCTCGGCCTCACCACGGCGGCGACCCTCTGGGTGGTGGCGGCCGTGGGCATGGCCGTCGGGCTCAGGCTCTACGTCGAGGCGGTGGGGGCGGCGGTCTTCGTGGTGCTCACCCTCTTCGCGCTCGGCCAGTTCGAGGCCCGGGTCATCCGGGAGCGCTCGGAGCGGGTGCTCCGGGTCACCTTCGGCGACCCGGAGGCCGCCCCCGACCGGGTGGAGGCCGACCTGGAGGAGCTGGACTTCGAGGTCACCCCCCTGGGGCACGAGCGCGACGAGGACGGGGCCACCTTCAGCTACGTGATCCGGGGGACCCGGGGCGCCGAGGAGAGCCTCCTCCGGCGCCTGACCGGGCGCGACGGCGTCCGCGGCGCGCGGCTGGAAGGATGAGCGCCGCCACGAGGGGAGGACCCGCCGGGCCCGGCCCGGGGGAGGAGGGGACCTCGCCGGCGGCCCGAAAGCTCCTGGTCTGGATGCACGCCCCCGAGTACCCGATCTGGTCGATGCCGCCGGAAACCGTGGAGCGGATCCGCGACGCGCTCGGGGCGGAATGGGAGGTCCGGTTCCTGGAGGAGGAGGGCTACTTCGCCGGCGACGGCGCCCGGCGCGTGCCGGACCCGCTGATCCAGGAGATCCGCGACACGGAGGTGTACCTGGGCTTCGGCATCCCCCGGCCCGCCTTCCGCGCGGCCCGACGGCTCCGGTGGGTCCACTCGGGCGCGGCGGGCGTCGGCGACTCGCTCCACCCGGAGATGCGGGAGAGCGACGTGGTCCTGACGAACTCGGCCGGGCTCCACGCGCAGCCCCTGGCCGAGCACGTCCTGGCCGTGCTGCTCCACTTCGCCCGGGGCCTGGACGTGGCCGAGGAGGCCCGGCGGGAGCGGACGTGGGCCCACCCGGAGCTGGCCGGCCGGGGGAGCCCGGTGCGCGAGCTGGCGGGCGACAGGATCGGGGTCGTGGGGTACGGCGGCGTCGGCTCGGCGGTGGGCGAGAAGGCCGCCGCCCTGGGGATGGGGGTGTGGGCGACGCGTCGCAGCCCGGACGAGCCGCCCGAGGAGGTCGAGCGGATGCTGGGCCCCGACGGGCTCGACGAGCTGCTCGAGGCCTGCCGGCACGTGGTCCTCTGCGTGCCCGAGACGCCGGCCACCGAGGGGATGATCGGGTTGCGGGAGCTGTCGCTCATGCAGCAGGATGCGGTGTTGGTGAACGTCTCCCGCGGGGACGTCGTGGACCAGGACGCCCTCGTCGGGGTGCTTCGCGACGGGGGGCTCCGGGGCGCCGGCCTCGACGTCTTCCGCGAGGAGCCGCTGCCGCCGGAGAGCCCCCTCTGGGAGCTGCCGAACGTGGTGGCGACGCCCCACACAGGGGGCGTGTCGCCCCGGTTCTGGGAGCGGGAGACCGAGCTGATCCTCGAGAACCTCCGCCGGTACGCCGCCGGCGAGGAGCTGGTGAACGTGGTGGACAAGGAACGGGGCTACTGATGAGCGCCGAGGACCAGAGTGGCATGGAGCAGCTCCTCCGGGCCGCCGTCCAGGCAGGGGCCCAGTCCCTCATCATCAAGGCCGGGGACGTCTTCCGGGCCCGGATCGACGGGGAGCTCGTCCGGCTCTCGGAGAAGCCCTTCACGCCGGAGGACACCCGCAGGATCGCCAAGGAGCTCATCCCGGAGGAGGACATCCGCGAGAACATCGACCAGCTCACGGACCGGGACTTCGCCTGGCACCTGGAGGACCTGGCCCGGTTCCGCGTGAACGTGCTCCGGCAGCGGGGCACGCTCATGGTGGTCATGCGGGTGATCCCGTGGGAGATCCCGACCGTGGAGGAGCTGAACCTCCCGGCGGTGGTGGAGGACCTCGCCGACCTCGACAGCGGCCTCATCCTGGTGACCGGGGCCACCGGATCCGGGAAGAGCACGACCCAGGCCGGCATGGTGCACTGGATCAACCAGAACCGGAAGAAGCACGTCATCACCCTCGAGGACCCCATCGAGTACCGGCACAGCGACCACCTGGGCACGGTGACCCAGCGCGAGGTGGGCCGGGACACGCGGAGCTTCCGGACGGGGCTGCGCACGGCGCTCCGCCAGGACCCCGACGTCATCCTCATCGGGGAGATGCGGGACGCCGAGACCCTCGGCATCGCCATGGAGGCGGCCGAGACCGGGCAGCTCGTGATCTCCACCTACCACGCCGCCACGGCCACCGGGACCCTGAGCCGCGTGAAGGCGATGTTCCCGGCCGACGACGAGGAGATCGTCCGGAAGCGGCTGGCCGAGGCCGTGCGGGCGATCGTCTCCCAGCGGCTCATCATCCGGAAAGAGGGGGAGGGCCGCGTGCCGGTCGTCGAGGTCCTCCGGTTCACCGGGGCCGTCCAGGACGCCGTCCTGCGGGACGAGCCGCCCGCGGAGATCCAGAAGCTGATGGAGGAGGGCTCGCAGTACGGCATGCAGACCTTCGACCAGCACCTCATGGAGCTCGTGCGGGACGACATCGTGGCCTACGAGGACGCCAAGGAGGCGGCCACCAGCCCGAGCGACTTCGAGCTCGTCATGGACACGCTGGCCGACGAGGAGGGGGACGGCGACACGTTGGGAGGCATCACCCGAGGTGCCTACTGAGCCGACGGACCCGGAGGACGCCCCCCGGCCGGAGGGGCTCTTCCTCCCGGTCACCACCCCGTTCGACGACCGGACGGGGGAGCTCGACCGGGAGGCGTTCCGCGCCAACCTCCGCGAATGGACGGAGGGGCCCGCCGACGGCGTCGTCGTGGCGGGCTCGACGGGCGAGGCCCCCCTCCTGGACGAGATCGAGATCCTCCGCCTCACCGAGCTGGCCTCGTCGGTGGTGCCCCGCGGACGGGCCGTGGTGGCGGGCACGGGCCTGGAGTCGACGCCCGGGACGGTGCGGCTGTGCGAGGAGGTGGCCCGGAACGGGGCGGACGCGGTCCTCGTGCGCCCGCCCTGCTACTACCGGGACGCCATGACGGCGGACGCGGTGGAGGCCCATTTCCGCGAGGTGGCGGACGGCTCCCCGGTGCCCGTGATCCTCTACAACATCCCCCGGTACGTCCCTGTCGAGCTGGAGCCCGACGTCGTCGGCCGGCTGGCCCGGCACGAGAACGTGGTGGGCATCAAGGACTCCTCGGGCGACATCCAGAACCTCGGGGCCCTGGTGGAGGCGTGCGGGCGCCGGGCGTCCGTGCTCGTGGGCGCCGGCACGCTCCTCTACGGGGGGCTCGAGGTCGGGGCCCGCGGAGGGGTGCTGGCCGTCGGGCTGCTGGCGCTGGAGGCCTGCGGCGAGATCCTCCGGGCCTGGCGGCGGGACGAGGACGAGCGGGCCGGCGCCCTCCAGGAGCGGGTGGGTAGCCTGCACCGGGCGGTCGTGGGACGGCACGGGGTGCCGGGCGTGAAGGAGGCGCTGGACCGGCTGGGGATGGCGGGCGGGCCGGTCCGCGGCCCGCTGACGCCGCTGGACGAGAGCGCGCGCGAGCACGTCGCCGGGGCCCTCTCCTCCGCCGGCCGGCTCTAGCGGTCGCGAGAGAGGAGGGAAGCCGATGTTCGGCGACGGCGTGCAGTGCGTGGCGGTGGTGGGCGCCCAGTGGGGCGACGAGGGCAAGGGCAAGATCGTGGACGTCCTGTCCGAGCGGGCCACCGT
>CAYZLN010000106.1:2825-6697 GCA_964479295.1 uncultured Gemmatimonadota bacterium | reverse complement strand
TCGGCGGCCAGGTGCTCGAACTCCGCGTCGGTCATCGGCACGAAGCCCCAGTTGTCGCGCCAGGCCGCGTTGTAGACGGCCCGGATCCGCTCGATCTCCTCGTCGAACGCCTCCATCCGCAGGCCCCGGACGGTGATCTCCGGGTACCGCCGACGGACCAGCTCCTCCGCCCGCTCCAGGCGCTCCGGCACCTCGCCGGCCTCGTGCCAGTAGGCCAGCAGCGTCTTCGCCTCCTCGAACCCGAGCCCCTCGAGGAGGTCGCGGTAGTAGGGGAGGTGGTAGGGCATCATCACCGCCGGCGGCCGGTCGTGGCCCTCCACCAGCAGGCCGACCTCCTCGTTGGTCGAGAAGCTCGCCGGCCCCCGCATCACCTCGAGCCCCCGCTCCCGCAGCCACGCCCCGGCGGCGTCCAGGAGGGCGCCGGCCGTCGCCTCGTCCCGCTCCGTCTCGAAGAAGCCGAAGAAACCCACCGGCTCGTCGTGGTGCTCGACGTGGCGCCGGTTGTGAACGGCGGCCACGCGGCCGACCGGGACGCCGCCCCGCAGCGCCAGGAAGAGCTCCACCTCGGAGTGCCGGTGGAAGGGGTGCTCGTCCTCGTCGAGCATCCCGCGGACGTCGGCCAGGAGGGGCGGGACCCAGTTCGGGTCGCCGCGATAGATCTTCCACGGAAGGCGGACGAAGGCCTCCCGCTGGTCCGCCGTCCGGACCGGGACGACGGAGAGGTCGCCGGCCCCGCCCGAGGGACGGCTCACGGGCCCGGGGTCAGGCCCGGGACGGCGCGGGCCGGGGCGAGGCGGGGCGCCGCGGACCCGGTTCGCCGACCCCCGGGCCGGCGCCCCCGGTGCGGAGGCGCGGCCCGGCCTTCACACCACCCCCAGCCGAGTTCCGATCTCCTCCACCGCCTCCAGGACGTGGTCGAGGTGTTCGTCGGTGTGGGTGGCCATGAAGCTGGTCCGCAGCCGGCAGCTCCCCTCGGGCACCGCGGGAGGGACCACCGGGTTCGTGAAGACGCCGGCGTCGAAGAGCTCCCTCCAGAAGACGAACGTCTTGTCCATCGGCCCGACGAGGATCGGGACGATGGGGGTCTCGGTCGGCCCGATGTCGAACCCGATCTCCCGGAAGCCGTCCATCATCTTCTCGGTGTTCCGCCAGAGCCGCTCCCGGCGCTCGGGCTCCTCCCGTATGATCTCCAGGGCCTTCAGCGCCGTGGCCACCGCGGCCGGCGGCATGCTGGCGCTGAAGATCAGGGCCCGGGCGTTGTTCTGCAGGTACTCGATCACCTCGTCCTCGCCCGCCACGAAGCCGCCGATGGAGGCCAGCGACTTGCTGAAGGTGCCCGTGATGAGGTCGACCTCGTCGGTGAGCCCGAAGTGGGCCGCCGTCCCCTCCCCGTTGGGGCCCATGACCCCGATCGCGTGCGCGTCGTCCACCATGAGGGCGGCGTCGTGCTCCTCCGCCAGGTCGGTGAGCAGGGGGAGGTCGGCCAGGTCCCCCTCCATGCTGTAGACCCCGTCGACGACGATGAGCTTGCCACGGCTCTCCCGCTCGGACTCGAGCTGGCGGCGGAGGGTGTCGTAGTCGCCGTGGTTGAAGCGCTGGACGTCGCCGAAGCCCAGCCGGGCGCCGTCCTGGATGCAGGCGTGGTCGAGCTTGTCGACGAAGGCGGTGTCGTTGCGCCCGATCAGGGCCCCGAGGGTGCCGAGGTTCGTCTGGTACCCCGTGCTGAAGACGAGCGCCCGCTCCTTGCCGACGAAGTCGGCCAGCTCCTCCTCGAGGCGGTCGTGGAGGTCGAGGTTGCCGTTCAGGAAGCGGCTTCCCGTGTTCCCGGTGCCGTACTTCTCGAGCGCCTTCCGGGAGGCCTCGACGACCCGGGGGTCGTGGGTGAGGCCCATGTAGTTGTTCGAGCCCACCATGACCTTCTCGTGGCCGTCGATGACGACGGTGGTGTCGTCCGACTCCTCGATCTGCTGGAAGTAGGGGTAGAGGCCCCGGTCCCGGAGGTCCCGGGACATCGTGTAGTTCTCGCATTTCGCGAAAACGTGCATGCGGGTCGGTCCTTGTCGGTCGCGTCAGGGGATCGGCGGCCGGCCCGCGGCCTCGTCCGCCGCGGGCCGGAGCAGCGGCGCAAGCTACCCGTGCCGTCGGGCCACGGCAAGAGGCTCCACGGGTCCGCGGCGGCCACCGGCCGGGGGCTCCCGCAGGACGGTCGGGCCCGGCGCCCCCCGGGGCTGGACCCGGGCGGGAGCCCGCCGTGTTATAGGGGATGCCGCCGGACGGGCCGGACGAGGACCCGCACGCCCCCGTGCCGGCCCCGGAGGACGCATCCCGCATCCAGCGCCATCCACCCGATCGGAGGGCACCGTGCCGTCACCCGAGAGCACCTACGACCTCGTCGTCGTCGGCGGGGGCACAGCGGGCCTGGTCACCGCCGCGGGAGCGGCGACGCTGGGCGCCCGGACCGCGCTCGTCGAGCGGGACCGCCTGGGCGGCGAGTGCCTCTGGACGGGATGCGTCCCGAGCAAGGCCCTCCTCGGATCGGCGCGGGTCGCGCACTCGATGCGGGAGGCCGCCGACTTCGGCCTCGACGGCCGCGACCCGGCGGTCGACGGCGGCCGGGTCCTCGCCAGCGTCCGCGACGCCCGCGCCGCGGTCCAGCCCCACGACGACCCCGACCGGTTCCGGGAGATGGGCGTCGAGGTCCTGGAGGGGACGTCCGGACGGCTCACCCCCGACGGCGACGTGGAGACCGACGGCCGGACGCTCGCCGCCCGGAAGGTGGTGCTGGCCACCGGCAGCCGGCCGGCCGTCCCCCCCGTGGACGGGCTCGAGGAGGCCGGGTACGTGACCCACGAGGACGCCTTCGACCGCGACGGCCTCCCCGGATCGGCGGTGATCCTCGGGGCCGGAGCCGTGGGGGTGGAGTTCGCCCAGGCCTACGCCCGGCTCGGCGTGGAGGTGACGCTGGTGGAGACGGAGGACCGGATCCTGCCCCGGGAGGACCCCGAGCTCACGTCTCCGCTCGCCGACGTCCTGGAGGAGGAGGGCGTGCGGGTGCTGACCGGCACGAGGGCCGTCGCGGTCGACCGGGACGGCGGGACGCGGCGGGTGACGGTGGAGGCCGCGGGCCCGGACGGCGCCGGGTCGGGAGGCCCCCGCCGGGAGGGAGGATCGGGGCGCGCGGGCGGGGCGGCCGCCGGGGACGGGGGCCGGGGGACCCTGGCGGCCGAGGAGCTCTTCGTGGCCACCGGCCGACGGCCCAACGTCGAGGGGCTGGGGCTCGACGCCGCGGGGGTGCTCCACGGGGGCGAGGGGATCGAGGTGGACGGCCGCCTCCGCACGAGCCGGGACGGCGTCTACGCCGCCGGCGACGTGGTCGGCGGCCCCCTCTTCACCCACGTCGCCGACCACGAGGCCCGGACCGTGGTCCGGAACGCGCTCTTCCCCTTCGGCTCGGAGGTGGACTACTCGGCCGTCCCGCGGGCGATCTACACCGAGCCGGAGCTCGCCCGCGTCGGGCTCGACGAGCGGGAGGCCCGGGAGCGACACGGCGACGGGGTGGAGGTCTTCCGGTACGACCTGGCGGAGCTGGACCGGGCGATCACCGACCGGCAGGCCCGCGGGACCGTCAAGCTGGTCGCCGGCCCGGGCGGACGGCTCCTCGGGGGCCATCTGCTGGCCCCGCGGGCCGGGAGCCTGATCTCCGAGCTCACGCTCGCCCTGCGCACCGGGACGAAGGTGCCCGAGCTCTCCGACATGATCCACCCGTATCCGACCCTCAGCGAGGGGATCCGCCGCGCCGCCGACGAGTACCGGCGGGCCCGGCTCACCGACACCACGCGCGGCCTCCTCGACGCCTGGTTCGCGCTGGCCCG
>CAYZLN010000106.1:0-2725 GCA_964479295.1 uncultured Gemmatimonadota bacterium | reverse complement strand
CCGGACCCGGTGAGGGTGGACCCGCCCGACCCGGAGCCGGACACGGTGCGCGCCGGCGAAGATCTCGCGGCCGGCCTCGGACGGCTGGACTCCGTCCCGCCGCCCGTTCCGGCCCGGCCCTGGCTGCCGATGGGGGTGGGCTGGTCGCCTTCCGAGCCCCGGGAGGGCGAGGCCGTGGCGATCCGGCTCGCCCGCCCCGCCGGCGGCCGCCCGCCGGTGGACGTGGACGGCGAGTTCGGCGGCCGGCCGGTCCGGTTCGTCCGGGCCGGGGACGGCTGGTTCGGCGTCGCCGCCGCCCCGATCGGCACGTCGGGTTCGACGGAGCTGGCGCTCGAGTTCCGGCTCGGGCCGGACTCGACGGTGACGCAGCGCGCGGAGATCGACGTCACCGGCCGGGAGTTCCCGGCCACGCGCCTGAGCGTCGCCCCCCGGTACTCGGACCCCTCCCCCGACGCGCTGGCCAGGATCCGCGAGGAGCGGCGGGAGATCCGGGCCACCCTGGCCCGGGCCACCGACCGGTGGCTGCCCCGCGGACGGTTCGCGGCGCCCCGCGACGACCGCAGGACCAGCCCCTTCGGCCAGCGCCGCCTCTTCAACGAGGAGCTCCAGAGCCGCCACACCGGCCTGGACCTGGCCGGACGGCCCGGCGACCCGATCGAGGCGTCGGCGCGCGGGGAGGTGGCCCTGACGGGCCACTTCTACTTCGCCGGCCGGGCCGTCTACCTCGACCACGGCCTGGGCGTCTACACCGCCTACTTCCATCTCTCCGAGATCGAGGTCGAGGAGGGCGAGACGGTCGAGCAGGGGGACCTCGTCGGGCGGGTCGGCTCCTCGGGCCGGGTCACCGGCCCGCACCTCCACTGGAGCCTCTACGTGGGCGGGGAGAGCCTCGACGCCGGCAGCCTGCTGCGGATGGACACGCCCGAGGCCGGAGGCGCGGGGTCCGACAGCACCGAGGGAGACCCCGGCGGCCCCCTCCCGGAACCGGCGGTCCCGGGGCCGTCGCCCGACCCCGGCCCCCGATGGCCGGCGGCGGGCGCGGGGGGCGCCGCGGCGTCCCTTCTTGCCTGCCCTCCGGGGCCGGGGCCAAGTTGCGTGGCCGGGAACGAGGCCCTGCCGGACCGGGGTCCACCGCGGCCGGGACCGCGTCCCGGCGGGCGACGTCGAGGGGGCCCGGCGCCCTGACCGCGCCCTCCGCCGACGTGCCGGCTCGCGCCGGCGGCCCGCCGCTCGCCCGCCCCTCCGAGTCGACGACAGGAGCACGATGACGAAGCTCGCCCTCGTCCTGGGAGGCCACGCCTCCCTGGGCGCCTACAGCGCCGGAGCCGCGACCGAGATCCTCGCCGCCCTCGAGGGGAACCGCCGACGGGAGGCCCTGCAGGTGGGCGTGGTGGCCGGCGCCGGGCTCGGGGCCCTCACCGCCGCCGTGGCCGCCCGGAGCCTCGCCGTGAACGTCCACCTCGTGCCCTGGGTCGAGCGGCTCTGGGTGGACGCCCTGGACGCCCGCCATCTCCTGCCCGAGCGCCCGGCGCCGGGGTCGGCCGTCCTCGACCCGGAGCCCCTCGAGACGCTCACCGCCGAGATGGTGGCCGGCCCGCCGGCCGAGGACGACCGGCCGTCCGCGGCGGCCGGCCCCCTCCGGCTGGGGATCGCCGTGCCCGGCGACGGAGGCGCGGACGGAGGCCCCGGGGGCACCGGCGCCGACTTCGCGCTGGGCCGGGACACGGGGGCCGCCGATCCGGTCTGGGGGGACGTGAGACGCTCCGTGCTGGACGCCGTGGCGGCCCCGCTCGCGCTGCGCCCCCCTCGCGCGGCCCCCGCCCGGCCCCTGGCGCTCGCCCGCCGGCTCATGGGCCGGCGACGGGACCCGGACGGCGGGGAGTGGAGGGTCGTCGTGGTGGACCCGGGCACCGACGACGGAGGGCCCGGCCACGGGCTCCCCCTTCTCGACGCCGCCGACCGGCTGCTCCGCGCCGGCCTCGGCCACGGGATCGCCGACGACTGGAGGGCCGCCCGGGACGCCTCGGACCGGACGGACCTCCTCCGGTCGCTGGTCGGCCGGCTGCCGGAGATCCACGGCAGGCTCGACGACCCGGACGCCGTGGGGCTGGGCCGGCGGATCGGCGAGCTCGCCGAGCGGGTCGCCGAGCGCGACGTCCGCCGCTTCGGGCCGTCGGAGGAGGACCGGACGGGCGACCCGGCCCTGCGGAGGCTCGACGACAGCCTCCGCCGGATCCAGGCGCACCCGGCCTACGCCCCGGTGTTCCGCGACGTGGAGAGCCGGGCGGGCAAGACCCGGCTGGCCAAGCTCGTCTACGTGCTGGAGGCCGTCGGGGACCTCCAGGGCAGCGATCCGGCCCGCCTGCACCGCGTCGCCCCGGAGTCGCCCGGGAGCCTGGCCGGACGGGGGCTGGCGGGGTACGGCGGCTTCGCCGCCCGGCCGTGGCGGCGTCACGACTACGTGGCGGGCCGCCGGGACGCCCGGCGCGTGCTCGAGGAGGCCCTCTCGGACGTGGTCGACTACGAGCCGGACGGGCCGGACGCCTACGATCCCGCGGAGGTCCCGGGCCTCGAGGCCGCGCTGGGCCGCCGCGGACGCCGCCGCCTGCGCGAGCGACTGGGCACCCTGACGGACGGGCTGCTGGACGGGATGGCGCCCGGCGGGCTCCGGGGGCTCCTCTTCCGGCTCGCCCGGCCGGGGGTCCGGCGGACGGCGGCGGGGCGC
>CAYZLN010000105.1:0-6713 GCA_964479295.1 uncultured Gemmatimonadota bacterium | reverse complement strand
CGAGCCGCGGGCCGCCCGTCCCGCGGCCGCGGTTAGGCTACCTTCCCGCATCCGGGGAAGCAAGGCGCGACGGGCAGGGGCCGGCCCGACGCCCGGGACCCCCGCCGCGAGGGCCCGGCCGAGCCGCACGCGCGAGGGGTTCCGCTCCTCACGGTCCCGACGGAGGCCGGAAGAGGGAGTCGGGCAGATCGGGCCCGATCCAGACGTCGTCGATGCGGAGCTCCTTGGTCGGTCGGCCCGAGTCGTCGACGTACCGGCGGGTCCCGACGTAGGTGAGGGGGCCGGCCTCGCGGAAGTTCCGCCAGAGGGTGCGCGTCCTGCCCTCGGTGCCCCCCTCCACGTAGTGGACCTCCTCGGGCCAGGGGTCTTCGTCGAGGAAGCGGTAGAAGTAGCGGTCGCCGGGGTTGGCCCCGACGGAGTCGCCGAAGCGGACCCGGACCTCCGTCCCTCCGGACGGCAGCCCGGTCGCGTCCAGCCGGACCCCCGGATCCCGGAGCTTGTAGGGGAGCCCGATCCAGTAGTGGACGTCCCGGCCCACGTACTCGGCCTCCTCGGCGGCGGGGTGGTCCGGCGGGAGCGGGCGTCCGTTGAGCGCCGCCCAGGCGGTGTCGCCGGTGAACGTCTGGACGTAGAGCCCCTCCGCCTCCGGGCGCTCGATGCGCGACATGAAGCCGTCCCCGCTCTTACGGATCTCGACCCTGCGAGGGCGCATTCGCTCGACCTCGCCGGCCGAGTCGTACCAGACCGTCGTCACCGTGTAGCGGAGCGTGCTCACCGACCGCCAGGCGTCGGTCCCCCCGGCCGCCTCGACCCACTCCGCCATGGCGGAGTCGGCCCGGCCGCCCGGGTCGCCGTCGTCGCCAGCGCCCGCGCCCTGCTCGGCCGAGCAGGCGGCCGCCCCCGCGAGCGCGAGGAACGCGGCGACGGCGGTCGTGGCGGGCGATCGGGTCGTGCGGCGCTCCATGCGTCCTCCTCTCTCCGCTGAGGTCCGGGGTCGTGGTCCCCTCCCGGCCTCAAGAGACGTGCCCGCGGCCGAGCCTCCGGCCGCCGGACGGCCGGCTCCGCTGTAACGTCCGCGGCGTCGGGGGGTATCTCCCGACCGAGCGGACGACGGAGAGAGGAGGCCGGGAGCATGCACTCGACGACGGAAGAAGACGGACGACGGGATCGTCTCAGGAAGCTGGGCAAGGCGGCCCTCGCGGTGGCCGTGGGCGCCGGCCTCCTCTACGGGGCCGCCGCGGTCCTCCTCCACACGCTCCTCGACTCCGAGAGCCTCCGCGAGCGGATCGAGCCCCGGATGGAGGCGGCCCTCGCCCGCGACGTCGAGCTCGGGGGCGTGGGGCTCTCCGTGTTCCCGGGCCTCGGCGTCGAGCTGCGGGACCTCTCGGTCGCCTCGCCGGAGGGGATGGAGGCGCCGGCCGTTGCCTCCGCCGAGGAGATCAGGCTCGGCATCGCGCTGCTGCCGCTCCTCCGCCGGCAGGTGCGCCTGGACCGCGCTTCGGCGGAAGGCGTCGAGGTCCTGCTGGTGGTGGGGGAGGACGGGCGCTCGAACTTCGGCGACTTCCTCCCCGAGGGGGACGCGCCGCCCGGGGCCGCCGGGGGCGGGGGATCGTCCTTCTCCCTCGAGGTCCGCGACGTCCGGCTCGACCGCGTGCGGGTCGCCTACCGGGACCGGGGGACGGACGCCGAGGTCGAGGCCCTGGGCCTCTCCGGGCGCGCCACCGTGGAGCGGGACGGCGAGGCGTGGCGCGTCGACGGCCGGCTGGCGGCGGACGAGCTCCGGGGCCGCGGCTACCCCGCCGCCGAGCGCTGGAGCGGCCGGCCCGTGGAGCTGACGATCGACGGACGCGCCGGCCCCGAGGGCCGCTGGCTCGAGATCGCCTCGGGGTCGGCGCGGGCCGGGCCCGTCGAGGTCTCGGTCGACGGACGGGTCGACAGCCTCCGGTCGACGGAGCGGCTGCTCGACCTGAGGGTGCGGGCCGAGGAGCTGGCGCTGGAGGAGGTGGCCTCGCTGGCCCTCCCCGCCGACGCCGGGAGCGACCGCGTCTCGGGCGTCCTCGGGCTCGACCTCGCGATCTCCGGCCCCCTGGGCCCCGCGGCCCGGCCCGCCGCCACGGGGACGGCCACGCTCCGGGAGGGCGCCTACCGCCACGGGGACGGGGACGGCGCCCCGCTCGCCGAGGGGATGGAAGGGGAGGCGACGCTGGAGCGGGACAGCGTGGTGCTCCGACGGCTCGCGGGCCGGCTGATGGGCGGCCCGCTGGAGGCCCGCGGGTCGCTGCGCCTCGGCGCGGACGGCCGTCCCTTCGCCGGACGGGTGACCGCCGCCCCGCGGCTCGAGCAGCGGCCCGGGGCCGGGGCGGACAGCCTGGAGGCGTCGGGGACGGTGCGGATCGAGGCCGACGTGGCCGGACGCCTCGGCGCGCCGTCCGCCACCCGGGTACGCGGGACCGCCGACCCCGGGGACGTGCGGGTCCGGCGGCCGGGCTGGGCCGGCGCCGTGGCGCTGCCCTCGGGGTCCGTCCGCCTGGAAGGGGACCGGGCGTCGGCCGACGGCCTCCCCGTCGTCGTGGCCGGGGACACCCTCCGCCTCACGGGGCGGCTGCTCGGGCTCTTCTCCGGCCTGGGCGACCCGGACGCCCGGCCCGAGCTGGACGCGGAGCTGCGCGGCGCGCGCCTCGACGCGGGCGCCGTCTTCCCGCCCGACGCCGGGGGTCCCTCGTACGGCCAGCTCGCCTTCGCCCACGTCGGCGGGCGCAGGCTGGAGGGGCGCACCGCCGTCGAGATCGCCACCGACCGGGGGATGGCGCGGCCCGGGGCGCCGCCGATCCGAGGGGAGCTCCGCGTGGAGCTGGAAGAGCTCGTCTACGGCTCCTGGCGCCTCTCCGGCGCGAGCGGCCGGCTCGTGCTGGGGGCGGACCGGATGGAGGTCCGGGACGCCGGGTTCGACGTGCTGGGGGGCCGGGCGAGCGGCTCGGTCACGCTCGGCCTGGGGACGGACCCCCTCCAGCCGTTCTCCTTCCGGCTGGACGTGGAGGGCGTCGAGGGGAGCGACCTCCTGGCGCGGACCACGCCGCTGGGGGGGCTGTTCTCGGGCACGACGTCCCTGCGGCTGGCCGCGGCCGGGACCCTCGACACCCTGATGCTGCCGGCCTCGTCGGGCCTCGAGGGCGAGGGAAGGCTGCAGGTCGACGGCGGACGGATGCGGGAGAACCCGGTCTCCCGGGCCGTGGCCCGGCGCCTCTCCGTCCCCGCGCTCCGGGAGCCGGGCTTCGAGCGCTTCGTCGCGCCCTTCCGGATCCGGGGGGACTCGCTCCAGCTCCCCTCCTCCACCCTCGCCGCCGACTCCCTCTCGGTGAGGCTCTCGGGCGGGGCGGGCCTGGGCGGGCGCCTCGACCTGACGGCGGCGGTCGACCTCCCGCGCCGCCTCCTGTCGAAAGTCCCCCTCCCCGGCGGGGCCGGCGGCGACGCCCTCCGGGGGCTCGTGGAGGGCGCCGGGCGGACGGGGTCCCTCTCGCTGGGGATCCGGGGAACGACCGACGACCCGCGAATCGAGGTCGGGGTCGAGGGACAGTCCGGCGCCGCGGGCGGGATCCGCGACCAGGCCGAGAAGCAGCTCGAGGAGCGGGCCCGGGGGTTCCTGGACCGGCTCATGGGAAACCGGGAGGCCCCGCGGGACACGGCGGCGCCCGACAGCGCCCCGCCCGACTCCTCGGGAGGCGGCTGACCGCCGGAGCGCGCCGGCCGCCGACGCGTCACTTCTCGATGGGCGCCCTCACCAGGTTGCCCCACTCCGTCCACGAGCCGTCGTAGTTGCGCACCCGGGGGTAGCCCAGCAGGTAGCGCAGGACGAACCACGTGTGGCTGGACCGCTCGCCGATGCGGCAGTACGCCACGACGTCGGCCTCCTCCGAGAGCCCCGCGTCCCCCTCGTAGATGGACCGGAGCTCGTCGACGGGCCGGAAGGTGCCGTCCTCCCGGACGGCGTTGCTCCACGGCACGTTCTCGGCGCCGGGGATGTGGCCGCCGCGCAGCGCCCCCTCGTTCGGGTAGTCCGGCATGTGCAGCCGCTCGCCCCTGTACTCCTCCGGCGAGCGCACGTCGATGAGCGGATGCTCGTCCCGCAGGTGCTCCTCGACGTCGTGCCGGAAGGCCCGGATCCGCCAGTCCGTGCGCTCGGGGACGGGGTAGTCGCCCCGGGGCGTGTCGGGGACTTCGGTGGTGAGCTCGCGGCCCTCCTCCTTCCACTTCTTCCGCCCCCCGTCCATGACGCGCGTGTCGTCGTGGCCGAAGAGCTCGAAGACCCACAGGGCGTAGCACGCCCACCAGTTGTCGTTGTCGCCGTAGAAGACCACCGTGTCGCCGCGGGAGATCCCCTTCTCCCGCATGAGCTCGGCGAAGCGCTCGGCGTCCAGGTAGTCCCGCTGGACGGGGTCCTGGAGCTCGGTGTGCCAGTCGATCTTCACGGCCCCGGGGACGTGGCCCTGGTCGTAGAGGAGCACGTCCTCGTCGGACTCGACGATCCGGACGTCCTCCCGGTCGCGGTTCCGGGCCACCCAGTCGGTGCTGACGACCTTCTCCGGGTGGGCGTAGGCCTCGAACTTCTCGTCGACCGTCTCTCCCGTGTCCGTCTGTGGGGTCATCTCGGGTCCTCCATGGGTTCAGTCGCGGGCAGCGAAGCGGTTTCCGGACGCGAAAGACGCGAAAAGGGGGCGACCCCCTGTCGGGAGCCGCCCCCTCGTCGGAGCTCGGGCGGGGCCGGGGCTCAGCCGGCGGCGGCTCCCGTACGGGCGCACGCCCCCTGCCTACAGCTCCCCCACCGGCGCGTCGGTCGCCGCGGCGTCCGCTGTCTCCGTCGCTCCATGGATCCGGTCCTCGCGGCGTGTCGTACGCCCTGGCGTTCGTCTCCGCGGCCGGCCGGGCTCCGCCGGGTCGGCCCGGAGACACGAGATCTGCAAGATCGCGACCAGCGGCCGGGCCGGGAGCCGGACGCGGCCGGGCTCAGGCGCTGTCGATCAGCCGGGCCAGCACGTCCTGCCTTCCGGTCCGGACGAGCCAGTAGACCGCCTCGTTGCGCACCCGGTCCTCCGGGTGCGAGCGGGCGATCTGCAGCAGGCCCGACCCGGCGCCGGAGCGGTCGAGCCGGGCGAGCACCGAGACGGTGAACTTCTGCACCTCCGGGCTCACGTCGTTGTAGGCGAGGTTCACCAGCCACGGCACCACCTCGTCCCCGTCCGACCGGCCGAGCTCGTCGATGGCGGCCGCCCGCACCGAGACCCAGGGGTTGGCCCGGGCCACCTGGAAGAGATAGCGGTCGCCCACCGGTCCCTGGACGTCGGCCAGGGCCTGCACCGCCATGCGCCGGTCCGAGGCCCGGGACGCCCGGTACGTGAGGTCCATCAGCACCGCGGCGGATCGGGCGGACGCGTCGTCGGCCAGCCGCCGAAGCAGGTCGAGCCGCTCCGACGAGTCCGGCCGCTCGGCCAGCCGCCGGAGCATCCCCTCCACCGAGCAGCCCTCCGGGCAGACCGCGGCCGGCGCCCGGCCGTCCTCCGGGTCCCCTCCGGAGCGCCCCGCGTCGCCGCCGGCCCCGAGGTCGAACGCCTCCTCCGCACGGGAGACCCGCTCGAAGGGCGACGGCCGGCCCAGGGTCCGCGGCGTCCACCCGTCCCCGCCCGGATCCCCGACGCCGGAGACGTCGTCCGCGCCGTCGAGTCGGGGCCCCGCGGCGGGGGACGGGGACGGACCCGGGCCGGGGTCCTCCCCGTCCGCGGCGGCGGCGTCCCCGCCGGCACCCCCCTGCGCCTCCCGGGCGTCGTCCCCCGGGACGGAGTCGGGGGACGGCTCCGTCCCCCGGTCCGCGGCCCGCTGCGGCCCGGCCGGGGCGGGACCCCCGTCGTCCGGACGCACCGCGTCGTCCGGGACCACCGGGGGGGGCACGACCGAGGCGGCCGGATCCGGGCCGTCGACGGGGTCGGGGTCGCCCCCGCGGTCCGGGGCGGGCCCCAGCGCGGCGAGCCCGCCGACCAGGACCGCCGCGAGGCCGCCGGCGACGGCGAAGTGGCGTCCCCGGACCGCCCCGCGGGGTCGGTCGGCGCGGAGGAGCGAACGCATTCGGAGGGAGAACTCCGAGGGTCCGCCGTCCGAGGTCCCGACGCCGACCCCGTGGCCGGCGGGCCGCAGGCGGCGGGCGAGCCGGACGAGCTGGCCGGCGTACTCCGACGGCCGGACCCCGGCCCTGAGGACGTAGTCGTCGCAGGCCCGCTCCTGCTCCCGCCGCATCCGCCGCAGGGCGACCCACACGAGCGGATGGAACCAGTAGACGGCCGCCACCAGCCGGCCGACCAGGCGCGTCAGGTAGTCCCCCCGCCGCACGTGGGCGAGCTCGTGCATGAGGACGTTGCGCCGACAGTCGGCCGACCACTCCGCCGACTCCGGAGGGAGCAGGACCCGGGGCCGGACCAGCCCCCACGTCATCGGCACCGTCGAGGTCGAGCCGGCCAGGAGCCGCACGTCCCGCCGCAGGCCGAGGCTCCGGGCGAGCCGGTCCCGGGTCCGGGACCGGGGGCCGTCCCGCAGGGGGGTGGCCGACCGGGCCAGCCAGGCCACCCGGATCCGGCCCGCCGCCCCCCGGACGAGGACGACCAGGGCCCCCAGCAGCCACATGGCCCCGAGCGCCGGGGCCAGGGGCACGCGATCGAGCCACGAGCGGG
>CAYZLN010000104.1:0-6716 GCA_964479295.1 uncultured Gemmatimonadota bacterium | reverse complement strand
CGCTGACCAGCCTCGAGGAGATGCTCGAGGAGACGCCCTTCTCCGAGTGGCGGGAGCGCGGCGGCACGGCCGCCGGGCCCGCGGAGGAGGGGCCGCCGGGCGCGCCGGCGCCGGCCGCCGGCGGCGAGGGGGGTGGATCGTGAGCACGCGCCACGCACGCCGGCCCGCCCTCCGGCTCGCCCTGGCGGCCCTCGCCGCGGGCCTCCTCGCCGCGCAGGGCTGCGAGCCGGCGGAGGACGCCCGCTCCGAGCCCCGCTTCGTGATGATCGTGGGCATCGACGTCAGCGGGTCGTTCCGCGGCACGGGGAACTTCGAGGAGGCCCTCGACTTCCTGGCCCACTACATCCACGGGCACCTGCAGGGGGTCGACGGGCTGCGACGGCCCGACGCCCTCTTCGTGGGGCCGGTGGGCGGCGACGAGCCCGGCGAGGCGCAGGGCTTCCGTCCGATCCACGACTTCCGCGACAAGGAGCCCGAGCGGATCGCCGAGGACCTGCGGTCGTGGTACGGCGGCGAGGACCGCCTGACCGACTTCAACGCCTTCTTCCGGCGGGTGAGCGAGCTGACGCAGAAGCGGGGGCTCGCCCTGGCGCCCATGAACGTCGTCGTCCTCACCGACGGGAAGCCCGACATGCGGCTGGCCGGCGTCGACGACCCCGCCGACGCCCCGGCCCGCGACCCGGCGGCCGCGGGCGGCCCGGCGGCGGACGCAAGCCCCGGCGCCGCCGCCGACACCTCGGCCGACGCGGCGTCCCGGGCCCTCGACCTGGACCCGCTGGAGTACCTCTCCCACAGCGTGACCGTGCGGCTCCTCTACCCGGAGCCCCCGGTGGCCGCCGCCTGGGAGCGGAGCGTCGAGCGCAACCGGGTCCGGATCTGGACGGCCGACGCCACGGTGATGCAGGGCTGGCGCGCGCAGCTCGAGGCCGGCGAGGCCGCCGGCGACCGGGAGGCGCTCTGGACCTGGATCCGCGACAACGTCGACCACCCGGTGCGCGGGCGGCTGTTCTGACGCCCTGACGCGGGTCGGGGCCGGCGGTCCCCTCAGGGCCGCCAGCGGTAGAGGAGGAAGCCGGGAAGCACGGCCCGGTCGGGGCCCACCGCGACGCGTCGCGGGCCGCCGTCCGGCGTTCCGGCGGCGGCCCACGCCAGCTCCTCCCCGTGCTCGTCCACGAGCCCGAGGTACGCCTCCACGGCCCCGGCGGTCGTGCCCGGACGCAGGTAGTGCCAGTCGCCGCCGTCCACGACCCAGTACCAGGCGGAGCCCGGGTGGCGGTCGGCGTCCCCCAGGGTGGCGGAGTCGGGCATCGACTTCCCTCCGGCGCACAGCCAGCTCCGGAGCTCCCGGTGCAGCTCCTCCCGGGCGTCGGCCGACCGGGAGCTGTTCGGGGCGATCACGTCCGGGGCCGAACCGCCCTCCCCCTCCCCGCCGCCGGGCGAAGGGGCGGAGACGGCCCCGGGCACGTGGATCGTGCTGTCCTCCCCCGACTCGAGCCGCCGCATCGAGGCCGCCCGCGCGCTGTCCGCCCGGGCCTGCAGCCTCCGGACCTCGCAGGGGAGCCGTCGGGCCGCCCGGACGTAGTAGGCGTTTCGCTCCGCCCGGCCGACGCTCGCCGAGTCCGCCTCCGGGGGCGGCACCGACGGGAGGCACGGGGGCGCTCCGCCGGCCGCGTCCGGCCCGGGATCGGCGACGTCCCGGGCGGGCCCCGGGTCGCCGTCGGGCCCCCTCCGCGCGCCCGACGCCCGGACGAGCTCCCCCGTCCAGAGCTCGACGGTCATGCGCGTCCCCTCCAGGCCGGCGAACACCGCGTCCAGGCGGTCGAAGCAGGCACGGACCGGCCCCAGCGCGTCCGGCCGCTCCCAGCGGTAGTGGATCCGGGCCCCGCCGTCCGTCCCCGTGCCCCGGCGGTAGGGCACGACGCCGTCGGCCGGGAAGGCGTGCTCCGTGATCCCCTCCCGGCCCGCGATCCAGGACCGGAGCCGGCCGCACAGGGGCGCCGTCGGGCCGCGGACGCCGCAGTAGAGCGCGAAGCTCCGGGGCGGATACCGCAGGAAGAGGCGCGTGTCGGCCGACGTGAAGGCGGCCCGGACCGGCCGCAGCCGGAGGGTGGAGTCGGTGAGGACGAGCTCGTACCGGTCCTCGTCCCCGTCCCGGACGACGGCCAGAGGACGGTCGCCGGACGGCAGGTCCAGCTCCACGGTCCCGCGCGCCGGGCCGAAGGCCGGCGCACACGGGCCCCGCGGCGGCGCGATGCCGAGCAGCTCGACGCGGAGGGTGTCCGCCGCCCGGGAGACCTCCGTCTCGATCCGGTGGGGCTGGCACCCGAACTCGCGCACCGTCTCGAGCGCCAGCTTCGGCACCGGCGGACGCCCCCGTGGCGTCGGGTCCTCCCGCACGGTGAGCCGCACCTCGCCCTCGATCTCGAGGAGGGACCCGCGCCCCGCCTCCCCGGGGCCGGGCCCGCCGGACGGGGACCGGGCGCCACAGCCGAGCACGAGCAGCGGGACCAGCGCCAGGAGCCCCGCACGCCCGGTCATCCGGGCCTCACATCAGGTACGCCCCGCACGCCCAGCACCACAGGAAGTCGTAGTCCTGCCGGTGCGGGGTGATGAAGGGGTGGCCGGTCTCGTCCCAGTGGTCGTGGTCGTGGGCCTGCTCGGACTCGCAGCAGCCCACGAAGCCGCAGGTCAGGCAGAGCCGGAGGTGGTCGGTGCCGCCGCACACCTCGCAGGCCGTGGCGTCGGAGGTGGTCTCCTCGTCCAGCCGGTCGGTGTGGGGGCACTGGCTGCGGGGGATCTTCTCGGGCTTGGACCCGCTCACGGGGCGCCCTCCATCTCCGTGAGCAGCCGCGAGCTGGCCACCTCCCGGTGGACCTTCCAGCCGTCGTCGGTCCGGTGGATCAGGACCAGGTAGGTGTCCCGGAGCGTCCGCGGCTCGTCGGCCCCCTCCGGCGTCCAGGTCAGGGTGCCGAGCCCCAGCTCGTACGCCCAGTCCGGGCCCAGCACCCGGGTCTCCCACGGCTCGATCTCCAGGGTGGCGCCCGGCGGGAAGGGAGCGTCGGACGCGGCCCTCACCGAGTCCCGGGCGGGGTCGCCGGGCGACACGAGCACGGCGTCCTCGGTCACCATCGTGCCCAGGCGCGCCCAATCGCCGTCCGCCACCGCCTGCTGGTAAGCCGACCGCAGGCTGTCGAGGCTCGCCAGGACGGCGGCGGTGTCGGCGGCCGCCCGGCCGTCGCTCCCGTCCTGCTGCGGCTGACAGGCCGCCAGCGCGACCAGCGCCAGCACGGCCGCGACGGCGCGGTGTCTCGTGGTCCGCATGCTTCACCTCCGGTCGAGGGGAATGGGGATCGCCCGGAAGGTACGTCACGTCACGGCCGCCCGTCCACGGGAGGCCCCTCAGGACGCCCGCTCGTACCGCCCCGTCAGCTCGCAGGAGGCCACCGCCAGCGGCTCGATCGCCTCCAGCAGCTCCTCCTTCATCGCGCCGGGCGCCAGGTCGGGCGCCTCCCGGAGCGCGTAGAGCCTGAAGAAGTACCGGTGGGCGCCGTCGCCCGGCGGCGGGCACGGCCCCCCGTAGCCCGGGTTCCCGAAGTCGTTGGTGCCCTGCCGGGCGCCGCCGAGCACCCTCTCCTCGGCCGGCACCCCCTCGGGCAGCTCGCGCCGGCCGGCCGACAGGCCCCAGAGCACCCAGTGCACCCAGGTGCCGGCCGGGGCGTCGGGGTCGTCGGCGACCAGGGCCAGCGACGCGGCCTCCTCCGGCACCCCCGAGATCCCGAGCGGCGGCGACACGTCGGCGCCGTCGCAGGTGAACCTTCCGGGGATCGGCTCCCCGTCGTCGAAGGCGGGGGACGTCAGCTCGAGGGCCATCGCTCCTTCACCTCCCGCAGCTCGTGGACGCGGTCGGGCGAGCGTCGGCGAAGGGGGCCCCTCTCTCCGCCCTTCCCTCCAGAGGTCAAGATAGGGGATGAAGGAGACGGGATCGGGGGGTCGCACATCGGCGGGGGCCCGGACCACGGCCGCCCGTCGCCCGGCCGTCCGTTTGCGACGGCGCCGCCCCGTCCGGCATCGTCGGAGCACGACGTGCGCCGCCCGGGACGCGCCGTCGCGGCTCCGGGGCGGCGGCCGCTACCCCACGACCGCCGGGCCGACCTCGTGCCCGGCGCCCGCTGCAGCGAGGAGGCCCCATGCGTACGCGTCTCCTGGTGCTCGGATCGATCCTCCCCCTGCTCCTCCTCGCCGCCTGCGAAGGGACGTCCACCCACACGGTGGTGATCGACAGCCGGGACGTCGAGGGCTCCACCGGCTACACCCTCGAGGCGTCGGGGACCATCGAGCAGGTGGACAGCACGCTGGCGGGCGTCTCCGTCAGCGGCGGCGACGAGGTGAGCGGCGGCACCGCCGAGGGCCGGGTCGGCGGCGGCGCGGACGGCTTCCTCGTCCGCGGGGAGATCACCGACGTCCGCCTCGAGGACGCCGCCGGCGCCCGCGTGCTCGTCGACGGCGAGCCCCGCTACACCGAGGAGCACACGATCGTCGTCGACGGGAGCGGGTCGGAGGGCGGGTCCGCCTACACGATCCGGGTCGTCGGCCGCATCGAGCCGGCCGAGGACTCCCTGGACGGCCACGCCGTGACCGTCGACCCCGAGGACGGCGTCGAGGGCGAGACCGCCACGGGCACCGCCGGCGCCGAGCCCGACGGGTACCGCGTCCGCGGCGGCATCGCCTCGATCGACCTGAGCGACCCGTCCGCCGCCACCGTCTACCTGGACGGCCGGGAGTACCATACCGTGGTGATCGACAGCGACGGCGTCGAGGGCTCCACCGGCTACACGATCGAGGCCGCCGGCCGCATCGAGCAGGCCGACGGCACGCTGGCGGGCTTCTCGGTCAGCGGCGGCGACGAGGTGAGCGGCGGCACCGCCGAGGGCCGCGTCGGCGGCGGGACGGACGGCTTCCGGGTCTTCGGCCAAATCGAGGACGTCCGGCTCGAGGACGCCGCCTCCGCCCGGGTGCTCGTCGACGGCGAGCCCCGCTACACCGAGGAGCACACGGTGGTCGTCGCCGGCGGCCCCGACGGCGGCTCCGACTACACGATCCGGGCCGTCGGCCGCATCGAGCCGGCCGAGGACTCCCTGGACGGCCACGCCGTGACCGTCGACCCGGAGGACACCGTCGACGACTCGGTGGCCACCGGCACCGCCGGCGCCGACGCCGACGGGTACCGCGTCCGCGGCGGCATCGCCTCGATCGACCTGAGCGATCCGGCGGCGGCCACCGTCTACCTCGACGGCCGGGAGCACCACACGATCGTGATCGACGGAAGCGGCACCGGCGGCTCCACCGAGTACACGATCGAGGTGGCCGGGCGCATCGAGCAGGTCGACGGCACGCTGGCGGGCTTCTCGGTCAGCGGCGGCGACCGGGTGAGCGGCGGCACCGCCGAGGGCCGCGTCGGCGGCGGGACGGACGGCTACCGGGCGTTCGGGGCGATCGAGAGCATCGAGCTCGCCGCCCCGGACGCGGCGGTGGTCCACGTCGACGGCCAGGAGCGGTCGACGCTGCCGGGCGCGCAGCGGTAGCCGGCGTCACCCGCGGCCACCCCGGGGGACGGCCGGGACGTCTCTCCTCCGCGCACCCGGCCTCCGGTCAGAGCTCCTCCGCGGCCACCGGCGCCCGCGGTCTCGCGGATCCGGGCGAGCGGCCGGGCGCGACCGGCCCGAGGACGTCGGGGCCGCGCCCCTTCACTCCCCGGCGCCCGGGCCCCCGTGCCGGGCCAGCCAGCCCAGCACGTGCCGCACCTTCCCCACCAGGTTGCTCGGGCGGGCGGCGATGCCGTGGCCGGCGTCGGGGATCTCCACCAGGGCCGACTCCACGCCCCGGAGCTGGAGGCCGGCGTAGAACTGCTCGGCCTCGCTGGCCGGGGTCCGGTGGTCCTCCTGCCCGACGAGGAGCATGGTGGGCGTCTCGACCTAGTCCACCAGGGAGATCGGCGACCGGGAGAAGTAGTGGTCGCGGTGCTCCCAGGGATACCCGGGGAACCAGTACCGCCAGTAGTAGTTGTAGTTGTCCGCGGTCAGCGCGAAGCTGTACCAGTCGATGACCGGCTTCTGGACGACGGCGGCGCGGAACCGGTCGGTCCGTCCCACGATCCAGGCGCTCAGCACCCCGCCCCCGCTGCCGCCGGTGACGTAGAGCCGGTCCCCGTCCACCCAGTCGCGCTCGAGCACCGCGTCCACGCCGCTCACGAGGTCGTCGTAGTCCCGGCCCGGGTAGGCGTGGTGGATCAGGTTGCCGAACTCCTGGCCGTAGCTGGTGCTCCCCCGGGGGTTGGTGTAGAGGACGACGTAGCCCGCCGCCGCGTAGAGCTGGAGCTCCGCCGAGAAGCGGTCGCCGTAGTTGGCGAAGGGCCCGCCGTGGATCTCCAGCAGCAGAGGGTACTCCCCGCCCTCGTCGAAGCCCGGCGGCTTCACGATCCAGCCCTGGATCTCCCGCCCGTCGTGGGACGACGCGTAGCGGATCTCCTCCACCTCGCCCAGCTCGCGGTGCCCCAGGACGTCCTGATTGAGGCGCGTGAGGCGACGGGACTCCTGGACCCGATCCTCCCCGTCGGCCCGTCGGCCCCGCTCCGCCCCGCCCGACGCTGCGCCGCCGCCTACGCCCCCGCCGGCCACCGCCACGTCGGCCGGGTGGTCGGGCCGGGTGTGCGTGAAGGC
>CAYZLN010000103.1:5597-6747 GCA_964479295.1 uncultured Gemmatimonadota bacterium | reverse complement strand
CGGTCGCGGGCCGACAGCCGGCCCCACAGCTCGGCCGGGCTCACGGGCCGGCCCCCTCGGAGGCGGCGCCGTCCCCCTGGCGCTGCCCGGCGATCCGGACGACGATCCGGAAGGTGTCCGGCTCGTCGCCCTCGCTCCGGCTGACGTTCTCGAGCGTGGCGCCCTCGAAGAGCGGCGCGTCCTCCAGCCGCCCGATCAGCGCCGAGGGCGAGCGGGCCGAGCCCGCCAGCACCAGCCCCCGGTCGGCCACCGACAGCTCCTCCAGGTGCGCCGAGGCGGGCAGCGCCCGGGCGACCCCCGCCACCACCTCCGTCCAGCCGGGCCGGTCGGCCCGGGCCTCCCCGAGCGAGCGCAGCAGCTCCGTCATCCGGTCGGCCGCCTCCCGCGCCGTCGACGCCCGGGAGACCGGCCTCTCGATGGCCGAGCGGGCGGCCTCCACGGCCTCGATCTCCCGCTCCAGGCCCCACAGGTGCGCGCCCCCGGCGGCCACCAGCAGGGCCACCGCCGCCGCCCCGATCCCCATGGCGCGGGCCCTGAGCCGCCCCGCCCACCGCTCCCGCGCCCCGTCCGGGAGGAGCTGCAGCCCGTCCTCGGGCTGCACCCGCACGCCGAAGGCGGCCAGCCCCTCCGGCGAGAGCCCGTGCCAGCCGTCCTCGCCGACCTCCACCCGGCGGGCCTCCCGGGCGGGGTCGTCGCCGTCGCCGCCCGCCGCGTCGCCGTCGGCCCCGCTGCCGGACGCACCGCCCGCGGTCACCGCCCGGAGCCGGCCGTCCACCAGCCTGAGCTCCCGGCGCCAGCCCTCCGAGGCGAGCGCCACCACCGCCTCGCCCGACCGGAGCGTCCGGTCCAGCGCCCTCGCCCCCTCGGCCGCCGCCGACGCGGCGGGGGCCAGAAGCCCCGTCTCGAGGCCCGCCGCCTCCGCCGCCCCCAGCACCGCCTCCGCCGTCGCACGGCCCGTGCAGGCGGCCACCGCCGGGGCCGGGCCGTCCCCGCCCGAGCCCACCACGACCGCGTCGGCCACCGGGTCGTCGGGCACCCGCAGGAAGTGGCGGTCCAGCTCCCGGGCGACCAGCCGCCTCAGCTCCGCTCTCCCGGCCGCCGGAAGCTCGAGCGCCTTCGTGCGGGCCAGCGGAGGAAGCAGGCTCAGGTG
>CAYZLN010000103.1:3848-5497 GCA_964479295.1 uncultured Gemmatimonadota bacterium | reverse complement strand
CGTCCCATCGTCAGAAGGACTGGAGCCGCACGCCGTAGATGGCCTGCAGCAGCGAGAGCGCGACGAACCCGACGACCACCCCGAAGACCACCACGAGGGTCGGCTCGACCAGGCGGACCATCCGCTCCAGTCGCCGCTCGAGCTCGTCCTCGGCCACGTCCGCGGCTCTGTGCAGCATCTCCGGCAGGCGGCCGCTCTCTTCGCCCAGGGACGTCATGCGGACGAAGAGGGGCGGGAAGGCCCGGCCGTCGGCCAGCGCGCCGGCCAGCGAGCGGCCCGTCCGCACGTCGCGGCGCGCGGAGGCCACCTCCTCGGCGGCGGCCGGGTCGGTCAGGGACTCGGAGGCGGCCTCGAGGGCGGACACGATGGGCAGGCCGCTCTGCAGCAGCTCGGCCAGGGACCTCCCGAACCGGGAGGCGGCCGAACGGCGTCGCAGGGGACCCACCACCGGCGTCCGCAGGAGCAGGTGCGAGACGTGCCGCCGGCCCCGGTCGGATCGGAGATAGGCGGCGCCTCCGCCGACCGCGAGGAGGAGCCCGCCGGCCAGCACCGGCCACCAGTTCCCCAGGAAGCCGCTCGTGGAGAGCAGGAGGGACGTCGTCGCGGGAAGGGAGGCACCGGCCTCCTCGAGGATCGTCACGAACTTCGGGAGCACGTAGAACACGAGCACCAGGAGGGCGAGCCCGCCCACGCCCGCCATCATCGCGGGGTAGAGGAGGGCGGAGACGACGCGCGACCGGATCTCCTCTTCCCGCTCGAGCTGCCCCGCGAGTCGCTCGAGGGCGTCGGGGAGCCGGCCGCCGCGCTCCCCCGCCCGGACCATCCCCACCGCCAGGGGCGGGAAGATGTCGTCCCGGTCCTCCAGGGCGTCCGCCAGGCGCTCCCCGCCGCGCACCGCCTCCCGCGCCTCGCCCACCGCCGAGGCCACGTCGTCGCGGGCGAGGAGCCCCTGGACCGTGCCCAGCGCGTCGTCGAGGGCGAAGCCGGCGGCCAGCAGCGTCGAGAGGTACCGGAAGGCGTCCGCGACGTCCGCCTTGCGCCGTCGGTAGCCCCGGTCCTCCAGGTCCGCCCGCCCGCCGGCGGCCTCGACCGAGAGGGGACGCAGCCCCCGCTCGCGGAGGGAACGCTCGGCGTCGGGGGCCGAGGAGGCGCTCTCGACGCCGCTGACGGCGTCGCCGGCGGGGGTGACGGCCTCGTAGGCGAAGCTGGGCATGCGTGCCGTTCTCCCGCTTCACTCCCAGGCCTTCAGGTCGGCCGCCTCGCCCTCGCCGCCCGGCTCGCCGTCCTTCCCGTAGGAGAGCAGGTCGTAGCCCCACTCGCTCTCGGTGCCCGGGCTGCGGTAGACGTAGGGGTTCCCCCAGGGGTCGGTGGGCACGTCCTTGCGGAGGTACGGCCCGCGCCAGTCGTCCGGCACCGGGGGGGTGGTGGGCTCCTCCCTCAGCGCCTCGAGCCCCTGCTCGGTGGTGGGGTAGCGGCCGTTGTGCAGCCGGTAGGCGTCCAGCGCGGCGTTGAGCATCTCGATCTGCGCTCGCCCGCTCTCTCGCTTGGCGGTGGCCACGTGGCTGAAGACGTTCGGCACCACCAGCGCCGCCAGGATCCCCAGCACCAGCACGACCACCATCACCTCGATCAGCGTCAGGCCGGCCTCG
>CAYZLN010000103.1:2112-3748 GCA_964479295.1 uncultured Gemmatimonadota bacterium | reverse complement strand
GATCCCCAGCACCAGCACGACCACCATCACCTCGATCAGCGTCAGGCCGGCCTCGTCCCGGCGGGCCCGGGGCGGGGCGGGTTCTCGATCACGCGGTCGTGACACGGAGCACCTCCTCGGGGGTCGTGGCGCCCTCGGCCACCTGGCGCCATCCGTCCTGTCTCAGCGGCCGCATGCCCTTCTCGAGGGCCAGCTCGCGGATCTCCCCCGAGCCGCGGTGGCGGAGCAGCTCGGCGCGGACGTCCTCGTCGACGTCCAGCAGCTCGTAGATCCCGGTCCGGCCCCGGTAGCCGGTGCCCCGGCAGGCCTCGCAGCCCTCGCCCCGGCGCACCGTCTCCACCTCGCGGCCGTCGGCGGCCATCTCCCGGCGGTGGCCCTCCTCCACGGGCACCTCCACCGCGCAGGCCGCACACGTGGTCCGCACCAGCCGCTGGGCCAGCACGGTCTCCACGGTGCTGGCCACCAGGTAGTCGGGCACCCCCAGGTCCAGGAGCCGGGTCAGCGCCGACGGGGCGTCGTTGGTGTGCAGCGTAGACAGCACCAGGTGTCCGGTCAACGACGCCTGCACGCAGATCTCCGCGGTCTCCGGGTCCCGCATCTCCCCCACCAGCAGCACGTCCGGGTCCTGACGGAGGATCGACCTCAGCGCCCGGGCGAAGGACAGCCCGCCCTGCTCCTGGACCGGCACCTGCGCGACGCCCTCCAGCTCGTACTCCACCGGGTCCTCCACCGAGACGATCTTCTCGTGGCCGCTCCTCAGGTGCTGGAGCAGGGCGTAGAGCGTCGTCGTCTTCCCGCTTCCCGTGGGGCCGGTCGAAAGCAGCACCCCCTGCGGGCGGTCGGCGAAGTCGGCCACCGCCCCGTAGGTGTCCCCGGCCATCCCCAGCCCGTCCAGCTCGTGGCGCTGGCGCTCGGCGTCCAGCAGCCTCAGCACCACGCTCTCGCCGTGCAGCGTGGGCAGCGTGCTCACCCGCACGTCGAGCTGGCGGCCCTCCACCCTCAGCCGGATGCGGCCGTCCTGGGGCTTGCGGCGCTCGGCGATGTCCAGCTCCGCCATCACCTTCAGCCGGCTGACCATCGCCTCCCGGAGGTGCGCCGGCGGGGTGGGGGCGTCCTGCAGCACGCCGTCGATCCGGTACCGGGCCCTGACGCCCCCGTCGGTGGCCTCCAGGTGCACGTCGCTCGCCCCGGCCTCCACCCCCTCCGACAGCAGCACGTTCACCAGCCGCACCACCGGCGGCTGGTTCGCCAGCCCCTCCAGGTCGTGCGTCTCCAGCGAGCCCTCCGAGGGGGCCCCGCCGTCGCCGTCCAGCTCCGAGATCAGCTCCCGGGCGCTGGCCGAGGCCTGCCCGTAGACGTGCCGGATGGCCGGCACCAGCTCCTCCTCCGACACCTCCTCCAGCTCCACCCGCGCGCCCAGCACCTCCGCCAGCTCCGACACCGCCTGCGGGTCCGGGTCCCCGGCGCACGCCACCCGCACCCGGCCGTCCTCCCGGCCGAGCGGCAGCAGCTTCTGCTCCTCCAGGAACGCCTCGGTGAGCTCGTCGCTCAGGCGGGGGGCCTCGGTGAGCTTCACCGGACCCTCCCGGATCGGGGGCGGGCCCGGAGGCCCGGCCCCGTCGGCCGGTGGGCCGTC
>CAYZLN010000103.1:0-2012 GCA_964479295.1 uncultured Gemmatimonadota bacterium | reverse complement strand
CCTCCCGGATCGGGGGCGGGCCCGGAGGCCCGGCCCCGTCGGCCGGTGGGCCGTCATCTGCGCTCCTCCGAGTCGTCGCGCTCCGCGTCCGAGCGGCCCGCCGTCTCGTCGGGCTCCCCCTCGGCGCGGAGGATCAGCGGCTGCTGGTCGCGGAACCCCTTGCCGAGCGCGGGGATCCGGGCGGAGAGGTAGTAGGTCCCCTCGTCGGGCACGGTGAGGGTGGCGGCCCAGGTCCCGTCGTCCCGGGGACGTGCCTCGAGCGTGCGCTGCCACCCGGCCGGGGACGTGACCCGCACCTGCACGTCCTCCAGCCCCTCGAGGAACTCTTCGGTCGTCCGGTCGAGCACCCGGAACGAGACGACGCTCTCGCGCCCCGGCACGACCTTCCGGTCGGAGACGGCCTCCAGGGCGGCGTCCACGTTCCGCTCGTCGGTCGCCAGCGACTGGTCCTTCTCGACGTCGAAGGGGAAGCAGTGGATCACCCGCGGCTCGTCCAGCACCATGTTCACGCTGTATCGGCCGGCCGCGTCGATCTGCACGGTGGCCGTGTACACGCCCGGCTCCACCTCGTCGAGGTCGCGGCCCACCGTCATCACGGCGGTCGGCTCGAACTTGTAGGTCTTGAGGTTCCGGTTCGGGGTGGGCATCCCCTCCATGTAGTGGTAGAAGTAGACGGAGTTCTCGCTGGGGTTGGTCACGTAGATGGCGTTCCGGTCGTGCGGCGCCAGGGACATGGCCGGGCCGATCCCCGGGTCCCCGTGCTCCTCGGGGGCCCGCGCCCCGGCGGGGAAGTGGACGGCGGCGATGCCGGTCTCCGTCTTCACCAGCTCCCCCTCTCCGCGGAAGTCGCGGGCGAACGCCGTGCTCTCGACGTCGGGGTCCAGGCTCCTGAGCCCGATCATCATCACCTGCGAGGACTCCAGGGACCGGACGTAGGCGAAGTCCTCGGTGAAGTGGACCTGGTCGGGCTTGCCCTCGGTGACCACCCCGTGGACGACCTCGTCGATCTCGGCGTCGAGGACGTGGAGCTCGTCGGTGCGCCGGTTCATGAGGAAGCCCCAGCGCCCCGACGGGTCGAAGTCGATGCGCCACAGACCGGACGAGCCCGTGATCCGGGTGGTGGGCTGGAGCGTGTCGCCGTCGTAGACCATGATCGTGCCGGCCTCTTCGTCGATCACGTACAGATGCCCCGAGTGGGCGGAGTACTCCAGGTCGGTCGCGCGCCCGCCGGTGTCGAGGGTCTCGACGACGGACGGGCCCTCGGGGTCGATGACCGAGACCGTCCCCTCCGAGGGGTTGTTGACGTAGACGCGGCGACCGTCGGGCCGGAACTCCATCTCGTGGGGGCCGGGCCCCGTCGGGAGGTGCTCCTCGACCTCGAACGTCTGCGGGTCCACGACGGTGACCCCGGAGTCAGACCCTCCGTCGGCCGTGATCCAGAGCCTGCGGTCGTCGGGCCCCCAGGCGATGTGGCCCGGCGCGGTCGGGACCGTCAGCGTGTCCCGCACCTCCCACCGTCCCGTCCGGACGTCGACCACCCGGTTGCGCTCGGGGATGGTGACGTACACGTGCCGCCCCTGCTGCCCCTGGACCCAGTCGCCCCCGACGCCGGGGAGCTGCACGAGGTCCAGGACGTTGGTGCTCCCGAACCCGAAGAAGGGGTCGAGGACGGAGATGTGGTTCCCCCGGTTCAGGGTCATGACCACGTACCCGTTGAGGTCCACCACCGGACGGGTCTTCATCTTCTGCGGCAGGTAGCCGTTGATGCGCTCCTTGCACTGGCGCTCCGAGATCTCCCAGCCCGCCCGCCGGTTGTCGATCCAGGCGGCGGGCTTCTCCTCCGTGACCGGCTCGCCGGTCTCGGCGTCGCGCATCTCTACGCGGACCCGGGCGTATTCCTTCTCCCGGAGCGGCCTCTCGGCGCTGCCCTCCGTGCCCGGCAGCAGCCGGAGCTCCATCTCGACCCCGTTCTCGACGAGCGTCTGCGTCCCCGCGCCCTTGAGCGGCCTCTC
>CAYZLN010000102.1:4563-6752 GCA_964479295.1 uncultured Gemmatimonadota bacterium | reverse complement strand
TCAAGATCCTGCCCTCGCTCAAGATCGGCCGGGAGATCCTGCGGGACCGGGGCTACGACCCCCACGAGTGGGTCACCGCCCAGATGCTGGAGGGCTACGACGAGGAGCAGCTCATCTGCTCCCACAGCCGCGTCGTCACCGACCGCGGGATCCACGTCTGCCCCATCCTCATCGACGAGGAGGGATCGCTCATGGGCCAGTCGCTGGAGGAGGCCGACGAGCCCTACACGCTCGACCACCAGGCCTGCTACACCTGCTGGCTCCACGGCGCCATCTGCAGCAACTACGGCGGCATCGGCGAGGATGTCTCCTGACCCGAGCGGCGGCCTCGACGCCACCCACGACGGGCCCGTCGCCGTCTTCGGCGGCGTCTACAGCAACCACCTGGCGCTCGAGGCGGTGATCCGCGACGCCCGGGAGCGCGGCGCCGACGCGCTCTACTGCCTGGGCGACCTGGGCGCCTTCGGGCCGAACCCCGACAGGGTCCCTCCGATCCTGCGGGACGCCGGAGTCACCGTGATGCGGGGCAACTACGACGACTCCCTGGCCCGGGGGCTGGACGACTGCCAGTGCGGGTACACCGACCCCCGGGACAACCACTTCGCCCGGCTCTCCTACCGCTACACCTTCGAGAACACCTCGCAGCGGTGGAAGGACTGGATGGGCACCCTGCCCGAGCGGCTCCGGGTGGAGATCGGGGGCCGCGAGGTGCTCATGTGCCACGGCAGCCCCCGGCGGATGAACGAGTTCCTGTGGGAGTCCACCACCTCGACCGACTTCCTCGTCCACCTCGCCGACCGCCACCGGGCCGACGCCGTGCTGGCCACCCACACCGGGATCCACTGGAAGCGGGAGCTCCCGGGCGGGCGCCTCTTCGCCAACGTCGGCTGCATCGGCCGCCCCGCCAACGACGGCCGCACCGAGGTCTGGTACACGATGATCCGGCCGCCGGGGGACGACCCGTCCGCCGGCGACGGCGCCCCGGAGCCGCTGCGCGCCGAGTTCGTCCCCGTGGCCTACGAGCACGGGGCGCTCGCGGAGGAGATGCGCGAGGAGGGGCTCCCGGAGGAGTTCGTCGAGACCATCCTCACCGGCTGGTGGACCACCTGCCTGGAGGTCCTCCCGGCGGCCGAGAGGCGGCGCAGCAAGCACTGATCGCGCCCGGGCGCCGCCCTCGTTGACGCGCCGGGTGGGCGGGCCTAGCTTCGACGCTCCCGACGACGCCACGGCAGCCTCCGGGCCCTCGGGCGCGGGGGCGCCGACGCTTCCAACGACGGGCCCGCTTCCGCCATGACCCCAGCCCGTCCCGCCAGCAGCGACGGCAGGCCGAGCGCCTCCGGTTCCCTGCCGGGCTCCGACGCGCTCGACGTCTACCTCGACGAGCTGGGCCGCCACTCCCTGCTGGACGCCGAGGAGGAGAAGGAGGTCGCCCGGCGCGCGCGGCAGGGCGACCCCGACGCGCTGAAGCGCCTCGTGAGGGCGAACCTCCGGTTCGTCGTCTCGGTGGCCAAGCGGTACAGGAACCGGGGCATGGCCTTCGAGGACCTCGTCCAGGAGGGGAACGTCGGGCTGCTGACCGCCGCCCGGAAGTTCGATCCCGAGAAGGGCGTCAAGTTCATCAGCTACGCGGTCTGGTGGATCCGCCAGTCCATCCTCGCCGCGCTGGCCAAGCACAGCCGCTCGGTCCGGCTCCCCCTCAACCGGGCCACCGAGCTGGGCCGGATGATCCGGGTCCGGGAGGAGCTCCGCCAGGAGCTGAGACGCGATCCCACCCCCGAGGAGATCGCCGAGGAGGCCGACCTCAGCGTCTCCACGGTGGAGATGCTGCAGAAGATCAACGTCTCCGAGGTCCGCCTCGACGCACCGGTGGGCGAGGACGAGGACAGCCGCCTCGTCGAGCGGTTCCCCGTCGTCGAGGAGGACCTCGAGGAGGAGATCGAGGAGGAGCTGCTGCAGGACCACGTCTCCCGCGCCCTCCAGCTCCTGAGGCCCCGGGACGCCCGCGTGCTCCGGCTCTACTACGGGCTCCAGGGGGAGGAGGAGCACACGCTCGCGGAGATCGGCGACCTCCTCGGGGTCACCCGCGAGCGCATCCGGCAGCTCCGGGACCGCGCCCTGCGGGAGATCCGGGAGGGCGAGTTCGGCGACGTCCTCGAGACCTACGCGGCGTAGCCCGGCGGGGCGCGCCG
>CAYZLN010000102.1:0-4463 GCA_964479295.1 uncultured Gemmatimonadota bacterium | reverse complement strand
TCTACGGCGCGGTGTCGCCGGCCGCCGGCGCGGCGGCCCGGGGGCTGGCGCGCTCCAGCGCCTCGAGGGCGGGGCATCCGTCGGGCTCCTCCGTCCACGCCAGCTCGCCCTCTCCGGCTCCGCCGTCGACGCGGAAGGCGGCCAGCCTGTGTCCGGCGGGGGTGACCCGTCGGGCCAGGTGGAGGGGTCGCCCCCCGGCGGAGATCCAGCCCAGGTGCGCCAGGATCTCCTTGCCCTCCGCCGACTCGTACTGGCGGATCCGGGTCCAGACGGGGACGTAGCCCTCGCTGCGGTCGAAGCGGGCCAGGAAGAAGAGCGAGGTGGACGTCCCGGACAGCGGGGGCGACGTGGACAGGCTGTCGCGGATCAGGAACGTCGCGGCCATGCCGGGGGCGGTGTCCCCGGGCATCGCCACGGCACTCAGATCCACCTGGCGGGCCAGGAAGGTCTGCTCCACGCCCGCCTCCCCCAGGATCCGCTCGGCGAGGATCGGCGCGAAGGTTCGGATCCGGCTCGTGGTCGACGTCGGGCCGCGGGCGAGCTCGTGGGCGGCGACGGTGTCCCGGGGGCTCAGGGCGAAGGCGAACTCCGGCGGGCCCTGCCCCGCCGGCAGCAGCGCCTCGCCGCCGGCGACCGGCGGGCAGCCACCGCCGGCCGGGGTGCGGCTGTCGTCCAGCACCAGCGAGCCGGCCCGCCCGCCGTGGGCCAGCAGGGGGAGCTCGGCGCCGGGGCGCTGGAACGTCGAGTCGAACCGGTCCAGGTAGGCCGAGGGGGGGTCCTCGGGCCAGCCCATCGCCTGCAGATCCCCGCCGGACAGCCGGGCGGCGGGGGCCGCGCGCGCCCCGCCGGCGGGGTCCAGGCGGGAGACGTAGAGCAGCGGCCCGGCGGGCAGGTCCGGCAGCGGCGCGGGCCCGCTCGCCTCGCCCTCGGCGGCGGTGTCGGCCGGGGCCGGGTCCTCGAGAGCCACGCTCGCCCCGCCCCAGGACATGTCGCATCCCGCCACGGCCGCGGCCGCCGCCAGGGCCAGCACCGCCGGCCCCGGAACCCGACTTGCAGCCGTGGAGGTCCGGCCGACGCCGGCCCGCCGTCCTGCTGCACCGGGACCGGTGGGGCGGCGGCCGGTCGCCGGGGGGTGCCTGCGGTGAGAGGGTGTCATCGGATGGTGTCCCGCGAGCTGGACGATCGCCTCCGGCCCTCCGTCCGGGCGGCCGGAGAGCGCAAGCTAGGCCCGGACGCGAGCCACGCAACGGGGACGGACGATGGACGAGCCGGGAGTCGCCTTCTACCAGCACGACGCCTGCGGCCGCCACGACACCGGGTGGCGCCACCCGGAGCACCAGGGCCGGCTGCGCGCGGTGGCCGGCGCGGTGGCCGAGGCGCTGCCCGAGCTGCAGGGCAGACTGAAGCCGGCCACCGCCGACCCGCTGGAGGAGGAGATGCTGCTGTCGGTCCACGACGAGGAGCTCCTCGGGCGCGTGAAGGAGGCCGTAAGCACGGCCGCCGACCGCGGCGAGCCGGTGCAGCTCACCCCCGACACCACGGTCTCGGGCGAATCCTGGGAGGCGGCCCGGGCGGCCGCGGGCTGCGCCGTCGAGGCCGTCGAGGCGGTGGCCGGCGGCGACGCCCGGTCGGCCTTCTGCGCCACGCGCCCGCCCGGCCACCACGCCACGCCCGACCGGGCCATGGGCTTCTGCCTGGTCAACCACGTCGCCCTGGCCGCCCGGCACGCTTTGAGCCGAGGGCTGGCCGACCGCGTCCTGGTGGTGGACTGGGACGTCCACCACGGCAACGGGACGCAGGACGTCTTCTGGGAGGACCCGGACGTCTTCTACCTTTCCATGCACCAGAGCCCCCACTATCCGGGCACCGGCGACGCCGACGAGAGGGGGGGCGGCGCCGGGGAGGGGACCACGCTCAACGTGCCGCTGCCGCCCGGGCTCTCCACGTCCCGCTACGAGGACGAGCTCCTGGACGCGCTCGACCGGGCCCTGGAGGGCTTCGGCCCCGACCTCGTGCTGATCTCCGCCGGCTTCGACTCGGCCGAGGGCGATCCGCTGGGCGGCTTCACCCTGCAGCCGGAGAGCTACCGGCGTCTCACGGTCGAGGTCGATCGCCGCACGCGAGCCACGGCGGAGGGCCGGATCGTGTCGGTGATGGAGGGCGGGTACGACGCCGACACGCTGGGCGGCCTCGCCGTCGCCCATCTGCGGGGCCTGGTGGAGGCCGCCGGGACGGGCGACGACACCACACCGCGACACGGGGAGGACCGATGAAGGCCTCAGTGGACGAACGCCTCCTGGAGCGCGCCGACCGGGCCATGCGCGACGCGGGGGTCGACGGGTGGCTGCTCTACGACCTGGAGGCCCGGAACCGGGTGGCGGCCGAGGTGCTGGGGCTGCCCGAGGGGTCGCACCGGCGCCACTTCGTGCTGCTGCGCCCCGACGGGCCGCCGGTGGCCCTGGCCCACCGCATCGAGCGGCAGACCTGGGAGGACTGGCCGGGGGAGCACCGGGAGTACGTGGGCTGGGAGGAGCTGGAGGAGGAGCTGGCCTCGCTGCTGGAGGGCTGTCGCCGGGTGGCGATGGAGGTCTCCGGCCGCGACCGCGTCCCGGCCGTCGACCAGGTGCCGGCGGGGGTCGTGGAGCTGGTGGAGGCCTGCGGCACGGAGGTGACCGGGTCCGCCGAGCTCGTCTCCCGCACCTACGCCCGGTGGGGGTTCCGGGGGCGCGAGCTGCACCTGCGGGCGGGCAGGGTCCTGGCCGACGTGGCCCGGGAGGCCTGGGAGCGGGCGGCCGAGGCGGCGCGCTCCGGCGATCCGGCCACCGAGCACGAGCTGGCGGCCGCGATCCAGCAGCTCAAGGCGGAAGCGGACCTCGGGGGAGGCGGCGTCATCGTCGCCGCGGGGCCCAGCTCGGCCCTGCCCCACTACGCGCCGCCCGAGGAAGGCTCCCGGCCGCTGGAGGTCGGAGACGTCTTCCTCGTCGACCTGTGGGGCCGGGTCCGGGGCGAGCCCGAGGCGGTCTTCGCCGACCAGACCTGGATGGGGGTGCTGGCGGAGGAGCCCCCGGCCGACTTCCGGGAGGCGTGGGAGGCCGTCCGCGACGCCCGCGACGGCGCCGTGGACTTCATCGCCCGGCGCGCCGGGGAGGGCCGGCTCCCCACCGGGGCCGACGTCGACCGCCGGGCCCGGGAGATCCTGACCGACCGGGGCTTCGGCGACGCGATCTTCCACCGGACCGGCCACGGCATGGACCGGCACAACCACGGCTTCGGCCCCAACATCGACTCGGTGGAGACGAAGGACGAGCGCCGGCTGGTCGAGGGCGTGGGCTTCTCGGTGGAGCCCGGCGTCTACTTCGAGGGCGAGTGGGGGATCCGCTCGGAGATCAACGTCCAGGTCACGGCCGACGGGCCCGAGGTGACCACGCCCGGCGTCCAGGACGAGCCCTGGACCCTGGGATGACGACGCTCGGCTGGGAGGTCCTCGAGCTCGAGCCCGAGCACCCCTTCACCATCAGCCGCTCGACGAAGCGGAGCGTCCGCCGGGTGTGGGTCCGGCTGGAGCACGACGGCCGCGAGGGCTGGGGGGAGGCCGACCCGTCGGGCTACTACGGCGAGGATGCCGACTCGACGGTGGAGGCCCTGGAGGCCCTGCGCCCGGTCGTCGAGGCCGTCGACGACCCTGAGCGCTTCGTGCCGACGGAGCGGGCGCTCGCGGAGCGGGCCCGTGCGCTGGCGGAGGGGGACCCGGGCGCGGACGACCCCGCGCCGGCGCCCTCCGAGACCCGTGCCGTCCCCCCCGACCGGCGCGCCCCCCACGCCGCGGCCCGGGCCGCCGTGACGGCGGCGCTCCTCGACCTCTGGGGGAAGCGCGTCGGCCGCCCCCTCTGGCGCCTCTGGGGGCTCGACCCCGCGGGGACGCCGGTCTCCTCGTTCACGCTGGGCCTCGACGCCCCGGAGGCGATGGCGCGGAAGGCCCGGGGGGCGCGGGGCTGGCCGGTGCTGAAGGTGAAGCTCGGGGTGGAGCGCGAGCGGGAGGCGGCCGTCCTCGAGGCCGTCCGCTCGGAGGCGCCGGACGCCGTGATCCGCGTGGACGCCAACGCCGGCTGGACGGCCGACGAGGCGGTGGAGCGCGTCCGGTGGCTGGCCGGAGAAGGGGTCGAGTTCGTCGAGCAGCCGCTGCCCCCCGAGGACCTGGAGGGACACCGGCGCGTGCGGGAGGCGTCCCCGATCCCGATCGTGGCCGACGAGTCGTGCGTCACGGCCGCCGACGTGCCCGGCCTCGTCGGGGCGGTGGACGGCGTCAACGTGAAGCTGGCCAAGTGCGGCGGGCCGCTGGCCGCGCTCCGTCTGATCCACACCGCCCGGGCGTGCGGGCTGAAGGTGATGCTGGGCTGCATGCTGGAGACGACCCTCGGCATCGCCCCGGCCGCCCACCTCTCCCCGCTGGTGGACTGGGCCGA
>CAYZLN010000101.1:0-6762 GCA_964479295.1 uncultured Gemmatimonadota bacterium | reverse complement strand
GAAGACGAGGACGACGAGGGCGCGGAGGACGAGTCCGACGACGACGAGGAGCGGTAGACGATGGCCTTCCAGAAGAGCTGCAGCCTGTGCGAGGACGACGTGGAGATGGTGGACTACAAGGATCCGGAGCTGCTGGACCGTTTCCTGACGGACCGCGGCAAGATCCTCCCGCGGCGGGCCACGGGCGCCTGCTCGCGGCACCAGAAGCAGCTTTCCTCCGCGATCAAGCGGGCCCGGTTCCTGGCCCTCATCCCGTACATCAAGGACTACCACCGCTGACCCCCGGCCGTCGCCGGCCGGGCCCCTGCGGCCGGCGGCGCCCGGGACGACGCGAGGGGGACGCGGATGAGCCGGAGGCGATGGACGCTGGCGCGCGCCGGCGTGCTGACGCTCGTCGTGGCCCTGCTCGCGCCCGTCGACCCGGTGGTCCTGCTGGCCGTGCCCACGGCCCTCGTGGTCCTGGCGTTCCACCGGGGGGCGCCGCTGGCGATGGCCGCCGCCGTGCTCGCCCTGCTCTGGGCCTTCCGGGGGATCGGCGCCGAGACCGACCCCCTCTGGTCGGCCGTGCGGGGCTGGTCCCTCGTGCTCGGCGGCGCCTTCGTGGCGGTCACCGCGGCCCGGGGGCGGTGGAGCCCGGTCGGCCGCGCACTCGCGGCCGTCTGCGTCACCGGGGCCCTCACGGCCCTGGCCGGCTGGGTTCGTCCCGGCCTGCTGGCCGAGCTCGACTGGTGGGTGCAGCGCGACCTCAGCGGCGCGGCGCTGGCGGCGCAGCGATGGCTGCCGGACGGGCTCGCGGGCGCGCCGGACGCGTGGACGCTGGTCGAGGCGCAGAGCTGGCGGGAGACGCTGCACCCGGCGCTGCTCGGGTTCGCCTCCCTGGCCTCCCTCGTCGTGGGAGGGTGGGCGGCGGGGCGCCTGGCCGGGGAGGAAGCGACGCTCGGGGCCTTCCGCGACTTCCGCTTCAGCGACCACCTCGCGTGGGGGCTGGCCGCTGGCCTCGTCGCCCTGCTGGCGGCGCCGGCCGGGGAGCCCCTGGGCCGTCTCGGGGCGAACGCCGTGGCCTTCGTCGGCGGGCTGTACCTCCTGCGGGGCGTGGCGATACTCTACTGCGTGGGCCGGGCCGCGGCCGCCACGGCGTGGTCGGCGGCCCTCTGGGTCGTCGCCGGGGTATTGCTCTATCCGCTCGCCCTGGCGGCAGCGCTGTTGCTGGGCCTGGGGGACACGTGGACGGATGTCCGCGGTCGCCTGGTGGGCCGGCTCGCGGCCCGGCGCGCGGGCCGGGGCTGAGGCGCCCCGGCGACGCAGACGGCCGCGGCTCCGACCGCGCGCCGATCACGGAGACGGAGACGACTACACGCACGGGCCGGAGGCGGACGCCCGCCCCGGCCCCGCAGACGGGACGATACAGATGACAGAGATCATCCTGCAGCAGGACGTCGACGACCTGGGCACGGCCGGCGAGGTCGTGGACGTGGCCCCGGGATACGCCCGCAACTACCTCCTCCCGCAGGGGTTCGCGCTCCCCGCCACCGAGGGCAATCTGAATCGGGTCCGGGAGGAGCGCCTCCGCGAGGAGCGGGCGGCCGAGAGGGTGCGGGAGAAGGCCGAGAGCCTCGCGTCGAAGCTCTCGGGCCGCTCCATCACCTTCCACGAGCGAGCCGGCGAGGGCGGCGCCCTCTTCGGGTCGGTGAGCGTGGACGACGTCGTCGGGGCGCTCTCCGACGACGGGATCGAGGTCGACCCGGACCAGGTGCTCCTCGACGAGCCGATCAAGGAGCTCGGGGTCTACAGCGTCGCCGTCGACCTCCACGAGGACGTCAAGCCGGAGCTCAAGGTGTGGGTGGTGGCGGAGGAGTGAGCCCCTGACGGCCGTGACCGACCGGGCGATCGGTCGTCGGGCGGCCCGCCGGCCGCCGGGCCCGCCGTGAGCGCCTCCGGGCCGTCGCGGGCGGGGTCGTCCGTCCCGTCCGACCCGGTGAAGATCGCCTACCTGGACGGGCCGCGGCTGCGGCGCGTCCTCCTCGCCGCCCACCGCTCCCTCGCGTCCCGGCAGGCGGAGCTCGACCGCATCAACGTCTTCCCCGTGGCCGACGGGGACACCGGCACCAACCTGGCGCTCACCTTCCGGGAGGTGGCCGACGCGGTCCGGCCGCTCGACACCGCCTCGGTCAGCGAGGTCGCCGGCGTCGCCGCGGAGGCCGGCGTCCTCGGGGCCCGGGGCAACTCGGGGATGCTCCTGGCCCACATGCTGATGGGGTTCGCGCGGGGGCTGGACGAGCGGATCCGGGTGGGGACCGAGGAGATCGCAGAGGCCCTGGACGAGGCGGCCTCCGCCCTCGCCGGGGCCCTGGAGGAGCCCGTGGAGGGCACCATCGTCACGGTGGCCCGGGAGACCGCGGCCGCGGCCCTGCGCAGCGCCTCCGAGAACGACCTCTACGACTGGCTCCGGGAGATCCGCGCCGCCTCCCGCCGCTCGCTGGGGAAGACCCCCGAGAGGCTTCCCACGCTCCGGGAGGCCGGCGTGGTGGACGCCGGCGCCAAGGGCTTCGTGACCATCCTCGAGGCCGCCCTCTGCTACGTCGAGGGCCGCCCCCTGGCGTCGGGGGACGAGGCGGAGGGGACCGGGGCCCGGGAGGCCGCTCCGACCCGGGCGTCCGTTCCCTCCGGGCCGTCGTCCGAGGGCCGGTACTGCACGCAGATCGCCCTGAGGGGGGACGACCTGCCGCCGGAGGAGGCCCTCCGGGGCCGGCTGCGGGGCCGCGGGACGTCGCTGGTGGTGGCGCGGGTCGGCGACGTGGCGAAGGTCCACGTCCACACCGACGACCCGGGCTCCGTGGAGCGGGAGCTGGCCGCCGTCGGGGAGGTCGCCTCCCGGCGGGTGGAGGACACCCGGCCCCCGCGGCTGGAACGCGCCACGGCCGTGGTCACCGACTCCTCGTGCGACCTGCCGCCCGGGTGGGCCCGGGAGAACGGGGTCGAGGTCGTGCCGCTCCAGCTCGTCCACGCCGGCCGCACGTACCGGGACGGCGTGGAGGTGGGCCCGGACCAGCTCCTCGAGATGCTCGACGACCCCGAGGCGCCTCCCCCCACCACGTCGCAGGCCCCGCCGGGCGACTTCCTCGCCGCCTATCGGGACGTCCTCGACGCCGGGGCGGAGGAGGTCCTGGGGGTGTTCCTGAGCGCGGCCCTCTCGGGCACGTGCGAGTCGGCGGCGTCCGCGGCGCGCCGGGTCGAGGAGGGCGACCTCCGGGTGGTCGACTCGCGCACCGGCTCCATGGGGCTCGGCATGATGGTGATGCGCGCCGTCGAGCTCCTGGACGCCGGGATGGAGACGGAGCGGGTGGCCGCCGAGATCGAGCGCATCCGGCGGCGGTCCGGCCTCTTCTTCACGGTCCGCGACCTGGAGGGGCTGCTCCGTTCGGGCCGGGTCGGCCGCGCCCGGGCGTGGCTCGGCGACCTCCTCGGGCTGCGGCCGGTCCTCGCCCTGGACGACGAGGGACGGGTCGTGCCCCACGCGCGGGTCCGGGGCCGCGACGGCGCGAGGGACGCCATGGTGTCGGCCGTGGACGAGGCCCTGGCGGGGGCCGAGCGGTACCGGCTGGCCGTGGTCCACGCCGGCGTGCCCGACTTCGCCGCGGAGCTGCGGCGGGAGCTGCGGCGCCGGTACCGTCCGCTGGCCGTCTACCTGCGCCCGCTCACGGCGGTGGTGACCGCCCATCTGGGCCCGGGCGCCTGGGGGATCTGCTACCAGGTGGAGGACCGCCCGTCGGGGCCCGCCACGCCGCCCGATCTCCGAGACGAGCCCTAGGAGGAAGCCGCCCACGATGGCCGAACCGGCCGACACCTCGTCCCCCCGGTCCCCGGAATGGGACCTCTTCGACCCCGAGCACGACGTCCCCGAGCGCCTCCAGGCGATGGCCGAGGCGGCGCTGGAGCGGAACGCCCGGGACGGCCTCGTGCTGGACCTGCGGGGGCTCTCCGACGCCACCGACTACTTCCTCGTCGCGAGCGGGGAGTCGGACACCCACACCCGGTCCATCGCCGAGAACGTCCGGGATCGGCTCGAGGAGCACGGCGAGACGCCGGCCGGCGTGGAGGGGCGCGAGGCGGGCCGGTGGATCCTGCTGGACTACATCGACATCGTCGTGCACGTCTTCCTGCCCCGGGTGCGGGAGTACTACCAGCTCGAGCGGCTGTGGGGGGACGCCCCGACGGCCCGGATCGAGGAGTGAGCGTCCGCCCGGGCGATCGAGGGGCCGTGGCGTGAAGCTCCGGGTTCCGGGCTCGTCGGGACGGCTGCCCGCCCGGGCGTCGCCGTCTTGCGGCCGTGAGACACAGGGATCTACCTTGAGGAGCGAGCCCCGATGACGTCCCGCCCCCCGCTCCCCAGGACCCGCCCGACCTTGCCCCTTCCGTTCCCGCGCCTGCTGTGGCTCGTCACGGCCCTCGTGGCCGTCGCGGCCTGTGGCGGGGAGGACCGCGCCGTGGACGCCGGGGCCGGGCCCGAGGTGCCCCTCACCGGCGTCAGCGAGGTGGCGGGCAGCGACCTGCAGGAGTGGTCCCTCCTCGCCGTGCCCAGGGACGGGGGGCGGGTCCAGGCCCGCTCGGTCTCCGACCCGGCCGAGGTGGTGTGGACGGGGGAGACGGAGCTGCCGGCCGCCGCGTCGATCCATCTCCTCGACGGCCCGCTGGTGGTCCTCCGGACGCCGGGGGGCGAAGTCCACCGGTACGACCCGCTCACCGACGAGCTCACGCAGGTGGGCAGCGCCGGAGAGGACGCCGTGTGGGCGGCGTCGGGCCGGGACGGCGTCCTGGCCGACCCCGGGGGCACGCTGCTCCAGATCGGCGCCGAGGGCGCCTGGCGCTACGAGCTGGACGGCCGGCCGACGTGGGCCGGGCCGGTGGCGGACGGCGGGGTGGCCGTCCTCGTCGAGCGGGACGACGCCCCCCCGGAGCTGTGGCTCGTGCGCCGGGGCACCGAGGGCCCGGCCGCCCGCTCGGACGTGGAGGTCCGGGCGCCGGCCCTGGTCACCGCCTGGGGGAAGCGGCTGGCGGCGGTGGGCTCCGACGGCCGGTCCCTCCTGTTCGTGGCGGCGCCGTCGCTGAGCCCGGCCGGCGAGGTGGCCCTGCAGGGGCCCGTCGGCGAGCTCGCCGCGTCGCCGTCGTCCCACGAGATCTACGCCGCCGTGGGCGGTCCGCCCCGGGTGGTGCGGGTGAACCGGTTCACGGACCAGGCCCGGACCCTCGTGGAGACCGGCCGGGAGGTGCGGGCCCTCCGGCCGGCGCCGCTGGGCTCGGCCGTGCTGGTCGACGACGGCGGCGCCCCCCTGTGGGTGCCCGTGGACGGCGCCGACTCACGGCGCGTGGAGGGCGAGTGGCGCGACGACCTGCCCCTCGTGGCGCCGGGCGGCCGCGTGCTGCTGGCCCGGGACGGGGAGATGGCGCTCTGGAGCGCGGACGACGGCGGGACGGCCGAGCCGGTCGACGCGCCGGCGGGGCGGTGGTGGGCCGCCGTCAAGTGGAACCCCGCCCCGCCGGCCGTCGTCTCCGACCGCGTGGAGGCGGAGGGCGTGACGGCCGCGGCCGACACCGGCGACAGGGCGGCGGGGCCGCCGCCCGCCGACTCCCTGGTGCCCGAAGCGGCCCCGGGCGGGGAGGACGCCGTGGCGGAGGACGGGGAGGACGCCCCGCCCGACACGGCCGCCCCCCGGGCCGGCGCGCTCACGCCGGGGTTCTACGCGGTGGTGGCCGCCGCGCGCGACCAGGACGGCGTCCGCCGGCTCCTCGACCGCCTCTCGGAGGCGGGGTACCCGACGGCGCTCCAGCGGCACCGGGACGACGCCGGCCGGCTCTGGTACCGGGGGATGGTCGGGGAGTACGGCACCCGGGAGGAGGCCGAGGCCGCCGCGCGGCAGCTCCGTCGCGAGCGGGACGTCGACCCGTGGGTCACCGAGGTCCGGGCCGGGGCGGAGGGGCGGGAGGCGTTCCCGTGACGCCTCGGCGGTCGGCGGACGGTTCCGGGGCCGGAGGAGGCCGCGAAGGGCCTCCCGATCGGTGACCGGGATGGACGCCGACGGCGACCGCCCCGGCACGGACGGGCTCGAGGCGGGCCGATGGCCCGACGGTGCCGACGTGGTCGCGCTCCTCGTGCCCTCCGACGCCGGGCCGGAGGCGTGCGAGCTCGCGGCCGGGGCGGCCGAGCGTTCCGGGCGGGAGCGGAGGACGCTGCTGGCGAACCTGGCGGGGCCGTCGCCCGACCTGGACGGCCACCTGGGGACGGAGGCGGAGGAAGGCCTGTTCGACGCCGGCCGGAGCGGCCGGTCGCTGCGGGAGATCGCGGTGCGGCCGCCGGGCCGCCGCTTCCTCTATCTGCCGGCGGGCCGCCCCGGAGGGGCGGACGACGACGCCCGGGCCGTCCGGGCCCGGGTCGTCGGCCTGATGGCCCGGGTGGCCGAGCGGGTCCGCGACCGGAGGGGACGGCTGCTGCTCTTCCTCTCCGAGGAGGGGGAGTGGCCGGAGGCGCTCCCCGGGCTCCTGGACGGGGTGGTGCTCGTCGAGGGAGCGACCGTCCCGGCGGCCTGGGGCGAAAGGGCGCCCGAAGTGCTCGGCCGACGGCCTCCGGACGTGCGAGCGGAGGAAGGCCGCCGCGACGCCGGCCGGCCGGAGCCGGACCGCGACGAGCCCCCGCCGGCGCCCGGCGGCGGCCCCGAGGGCGGAGGGGACGCAGAGGACGGCGGGCCGGGAGGCGGCGGTGATGCCCTG
>CAYZLN010000100.1:3152-6805 GCA_964479295.1 uncultured Gemmatimonadota bacterium | reverse complement strand
GCCGCGCCCGGAGCCCGAACACGCCGTAGTCCACGACGGCGTAGACGGACGCCGCCCCCACCAGCAGCACGAAGAGCGGCACGTAGTCCGGCCGGAACAGCAGGGCGAAGAACGTGAAGACCTGCAGCCCGGTCACGACCTTGCCGCCGAACCGGGAGCGGAACGGGATCACCCGGCCCACCGCACGGCCCAGCAGGTAGGACCCGGCCGTGAACACGTCCCGGAGGACGAGGATCAGGAACCCCGCCCAGTCCAGGTGCCCGCCGGGCAGGAAGGAGATCAGGCCCACCAGCACGAAGAACTTGTCGCAGAAGGGGTCCAGGAGGACCCCGACCTCGGAGACCGACCGGGTGATCCGGGCGATGAGCCCGTCCAGGAGGTCGGTGAGGGCGGCGACGAAGACCACGGCGGCCAGGACGCGCTGGTCGGAGACCGCCAGGAAGGAGAGGCCCAGCGGGATGCGGCTCAGCGACAGCAGGTTGGACAGGGTCAGGAACCCCGGGTCGCTCTGCGGCCGCTCCGCCATCGCTCCGTTCCCGTTCTCCGTGGCTCGTCGTGCAGGCAGGTCCCGGGCGGTGCCGCCCCGGCCTCCAGCGTGCTACTCTGGCCCCGAAGGGCTCCCCTTCAGGTACCATGCCGACGACCGGTAGCGGGCGACGGCGCGCTCCACGGCCAGCCGGGCGAGCACGGCCACCGGCACCGCGATCAGCAGCCCGACGAAGCCGAAGAAGAACCCGAAGAGCGCGATCGCCAGCAGCACCCACACCGGGTGCAGGCCCACCGACTCGCCCACGATCTTCGGGGCGAGCACGCTCTCCACCACCTGCTCGACGCCGTAGACGCCGGCGATCTTCAGGAGGGCCACCAGCGGGGCGCCGCTGAAGAGCGCGATGACCAGCGCCACCGCGACGCTCACGACCACGCCCAGGTAGGGGACGACGTTGAGCACCCCGGCCACGAGCCCGAGCAGCAGCGCGTACGGGAACCCCACGATCCAGAACCCCACGCCGATCATCGTCCCGACGCAGATCGCCAGCAGGACCTGGCCGCGGAGGTACTGGTGCAGCAGCCGGTCGTACTCGGCGGCCAGGTCGAGCACCACCCGGCGACGATGGCGGGGGACGAGCTCCCCCGCCCGCTCGGCCAGCCGGTTCCAGTCCCGCAGCAGGTAGTAGGTGAGCAGCGGGAGCATCACGAGGTACCCGGCCGCCGAGACGGCCGCCCCGATCCCGCGGCCGATCCCGAGGACCGCGTCGACCCCCCGGTCGGCGACCTCGGCCTGGCGCTCCCGCAGGTACTCGGCCACGGCCTGGGCGTCGATCTCCCGGAGGTCGGGGAGCGTGCGGTCGTCCAGGCCGCGGATGTCGAGGGCGATCAGCCGGGCGCGCAGCTCCGAGACCCACTCCTCCACGGTGGCGAGGTAGGCCGGGACGTCGGCGGCCAGCTCGGACGCCTGGCGTCCCACCGCCGGCACCAGCACGAAGACGAAGAGGGCCACGACGCCGAGCAGGGGGAGGGCGAGGCTGGCGATGCCGGCGGGCCGGGGCATCCACCGCTCGAGCGCCTCGACCACCGGGTCGAGGACGTACGCCAGGATCAGCGCGAGGACGAAGGGCGCCAGCAGGAAGCCGGTGACCTCGAGGACCCACAGCCCGAGGAGGACCGACGCGGCCACCACGAGGCGGGCGAAGACGGAGGTGTCCAGCAGCGGCCACGCCAGGTAGAGCAGCAGCGCGTAGAGGACGAACGGCGACAGGACGGGACGGACGGCCACCGCCAGGCCCGCGAACAGGGCCAGGACCGCCGCCCCGTGGAGCCACCGGACCGGCGGCCGACCGCCGTCGCCGTCGCGCCCTCCGTCGCCGGGCTCCTCCATCGCGTCCTCCCCTCCCGCCGTCACCGTCGGACGCCCGCCGTCACAGGTAGTCGTCGAGCGCTTCGCGGAACGGCATCGGCTCGATGTGGAAGACCGACCGCAGGGCGGCGGAATCGGACGGGGGAACCAGGTCGCGGCGTCGCCACAGCAGCTCCCAGGCGTCCACCGGCAGCCCCAGGACCCGCCCGATCCCGCGGGCCCCCTCCAGGATCGGCCGGCCCATGGCCCCCGGCAGCGGCACGACGGGCCGCCTCAGGCCGCTGGCGTCGACGACCGCCTCGACCACGTCGCCGAGGCTGAGCTCGTCGGGGCCGGTGAGGGTGAAGGTCCGCCCGGCCAGGTCGGCGCGCTCGACCGACTGGCAGAGGGCGTCGGTGACGTCCTCGACGTCCACCGGGCGGTACCGCCCCTCGTCGGCGCCGGGCACGCAGCAGAGCGGCGCCCGGGCGACCCATCGCGCCAGGGTCGAGGTGAAGTGGTCGTCGGGGCCCACGACGAGGTCGGGCCGGACGACGACGAACTCGACCCCGGACCTCCGGACGGCGTCCTCGGCCTCGAGCTTCGTCCGGAAGTACGGGTGCTCCCCGGAGGGCGCCCCGTGGGCGCTGACCACGACCACCCGCTCCACCCCGGCGGCCCGGGCCTGCTCCACCAGGTTCGCCGTCCCCTCGACGTGGACCTGGTGGAAGGACTGCCCCTCCCCTTCGCGGTGCTGCCCCGCCAGGTGGGCGACGACGTCGCAGTCCCGACAGAGGCCTTCGACCGCGTCGGCCTCCCGCAGATCGGCGGCGAGCCAGGTGATCTCGGCCCGGGGCACGGCGTCGTCGGGGCGCCCCCCGCGACAGGCCGCCCGCACGTTGTGGCCGCGCGAGGCGAGCCGCTCGAGGAGGTGGCGGCCGAGGAACCCGCTGGCGCCGGTCACGAGCACGGTGAAGGGCCGCTCGAGGCCCGCGAGCAGGGGGTCCTCGGCGGGCTCCGCGAGCGCCTCCCCCACGGGAGCCGCCTCCGTGCTCGAGCGGGTGGGCCCAGGGCCTTCGGGCATGCTCGCTCCAGGCTGTCGGGTGGGTGGGAACGACCGGCCCGGCGGGCCGTACCGCCGGCCGGACGGACCCGGCGCGCTCCCTCGCCGGGGCCCGTCGGCGGCCGGCGTGAATTTGCCGCCGATCCGCCGGGCCACGCAACGCCGGGGACGGCCCGCACGCCCCCCGACCCCCGGCCTGCTGCGGGGGGCGCGTCCCCGGGACGCAGCGCCCCCGCCCGGTCAGGCGGCGCCGGCCGGCTCCTCTTCCTCCTCGGCCGGGTCGCCGTCGACGGACGCCGGCGTCTCCCGCGGGTCGAGGAACACGAAGTCCCGAACCACGATGTCGGTGGTGGGGACCGTGACCTCGTCCCGCTCGTAGGAGCCGTACTCGATGCGGCCCTCGACGTAGAGACGGGTCCCCTTCCGGAGGTACGCCTCCACGGTCTCCGCGGCCCCGCCCCAGAACGTCAGCCGGTGCCAGTCGGTCCGCTGTTGCGTCCCGGCGTCCGTCTCGTAGGACCGGTTCGTGGCCAGGGACACGTGGGCCACCCGGGTGCCCTTGCCGGTCTCCCGCACGTCCGGATCGGACCCCGCGTTGCCCACGAGGATCACGCGGTTCACGGATCGGCTCATCGTTCCTCCCGCAGTCGAGGGTGTGGCTCTCGCCCGATCCGTCCGCGGCCGCCAGGCCGTCGTCGCCCCCGCGCCCGAGCTCGGGGCGGGGGGGATCGGGCCGTCTCGGACCCCACGATGGCG